>JBOICD010000432.1:0-3454 GCA_050739855.1 Pseudomonas sp. | reverse complement strand
CAGTTACTGCGATCGATCAGCCCACCCAGGCTGTTCCAGCCGGTCAGGGCCAGCAGGCTGGTGAGCAACAGCACCAGGCCGAAGCCCAGGCCGAGTTTCAGGTTGACGCTGATGTTGGCAAACCAGCTATTCATACGATCCCTCCAGGAACGTTGTGGTTCTTGATCCATATCGCTGGAAGGTTGTTTTTGTTGAAGGCCAGGCGATGTTCTGAGCAGGGTTTATCGGCGGCTTGCGCCGGAGCTGAAACGCTTTTTCAGCAAAAATGCTCAACGGTAGTTTCGGCGTATTTCCGCGGCAGGCTTAGGGCTGCCGCAGATCTACAGGAGGGGATTAGAGGGCGCGGGTGGTGAAGGTGTCACATTGGTTGATATCGCCCTTGGCAAAGCCTGTTTTGAACCAGCGCACACGCTGCTGCGAGGTACCGTGGGTAAAGGAGTCCGGCACCACCCGGCCCTGACCTTTCTGTTGCAGGCGGTCGTCGCCAATGGCGTTGGCGGCGTTCAGGGCTTCGTCGATGTCGCCGGGTTCGAGCCAGTTCAGGCGCTGCTGTGCCTGGTAAGCCCAGACGCCGGCGAGGCAGTCGGCCTGCAGTTCCTGGCGCACCAGCAGGCCGTTGTCGCCTTCCATGCGTTCACCACGCTGGCGCGCGGCCTGGACCTTGGCCGAGACACCTAGCAGGGTCTGCACATGGTGGCCGACTTCGTGGGCGATGACATAGGCCTGGGCGAAATCGCCGGCAGCCGCGAAGCGCTGTTCCATCTCACGGAAGAAGCTCATGTCCAGGTAGACCTTCTGGTCGGCGGGGCAATAGAACGGGCCGACCGCCGAGGAGGCGAAGCCGCAGGCCGAGTTGATCTGGCCGCTGAACAGGGTCAGGGTCGGGTCTTTGTACTGGCGCCCGGCTCGGACGAAGATCGCCCGCCAGGTGTCTTCGGTGTCACCGAGGATCGAGGCGACGAATTCGGCCTGCTCGTCGTTGGCCGGTGGTGCCTTGCCGGTGTCGGTGCTGACCGGCGCACTCTGCTGGCCCATCTGTCCGGTCAACTGGCCGAGGATCTGTAGCGGGTCCTGCCCGGTCATCCAGCCGATGCCGACGATCAGCAGGATCGCACCGATGCTCAGGCCCTTGCCACCGCCCAAGCGCATGCCGCCGCCACCCTCGCCACGGGCATCGACCACATTGTCGCTACGCCTGCCATTTCGCCATTGCATGAGTGCTCTCCCGCGCTTGGAAACATGAGCACAAAGATTAGTTCACCGTGTGTCGCTCTGTCAGATTCCTGATAGACACATAACCATTCGGTTATCCATGCCGGAGTTATTTTCAATATTTCTCCGGCCGAACATGCCGGAAACTGCAAGCTCGCCTGCCACGCTGAGGCGCTCCAATAATTCCAAGACAGGAGAACGGCATGTCTGTGCAAGACAATAGTCGCTTCGCTATCCGTGATCGCAATTGGCACCCGAAAGCCTTGACCCCGGATTACAAAACCTCCATTGCCCGTTCGCCACGTCAGGCGTTGGTGAGCATTCCTCAATCGATCAGCGAAAGCACAGGGCCAGACTTTTCCCACCTGAAATTCGGCGCGCATGACCATGACCTGCTGCTCAACTTCAACAACGGCGGGCTGCCCATTGGTGAGCGGATCATTCTCGCCGGTCGTGTCTGCGACCAGTACGGCAAGCCGATTCCGCATACCCTGGTAGAAATCTGGCAAGCCAATGCTGGTGGCCGCTACCGCCACAAGAACGATCGCTACCTGGCGCCGTTGGACCCCAATTTCGGTGGCGTCGGTCGCGCCCTGACCGACAGCGAGGGTTACTACAGCTTCCGCACCATCAAGCCGGGCCCGTACCCATGGCGCAACGGTCCGAATGACTGGCGCCCGGCGCACATTCACGTATCGATCAGCGGCCCGTCGATTGCCACCCGCTTGATCACCCAGCTGTATTTCGAAGGTGATCCGTTGATTCCGATGTGCCCGATCGTCAAGTCGATCGCCAACCCCGAGGCAGTACAGAGCCTGATCGCGCGGCTGGACATGAGCAATGCCAACCCGATGGATTGCCTGGCCTATCGCTTCGACATCGTCCTGCGCGGCCAGCGCAAGACCCACTTCGAAAACTGCTGAGGAGGTTTCCCATGCCTATCGAACTGCTGCCGGAAACGCCCTCGCAGACTGCCGGCCCGTATGTACACATCGGCCTGGCCCTGGAGGCCGCTGGCAACCCGACCCGCGACCAGGAGATCTGGAGCCGCATGGCCCGGGCCGATGCGCCGGGTGAACATATTCTGGTGTTCGGCAACGTTTATGACGGTAACGGTCATCTGGTCAGGGATTCGTTCCTGGAGTTCTGGCAGGCCGACCACAATGGCCAGTACCAGGGCGATTTCAACCTGGAGCAACCGTTCAATAGCTTCGGCCGTACTGCCACCACCTTCGATGCGGGTGAGTGGACCCTGCACACGGTCAAGCCAGGTGTGGTGTGCAATGCAGCGGGCGTGCCGATGGCGCCGCACATCAACGTCAGCCTGTTTGCCCGCGGGATCAACATCCATCTGCAGACGCGTCTGTACTTCGATGACGAGGCCCAGGCCAACGCCCAGTGTCCGGTGCTTAACCTGATCGAGCAGCCGCAGCGGCGCGAGACCCTGGTGGCGACCCGCTGTGAGGTGGATGGCAAGTTGGCGTATCGTTTTGACATCCGCATTCAGGGTGAGGGCGAGACGGTGTTCTTCGATTTCTGATTTGTGTGGTCCTGTCGCGGGGCTTGCCCCGCGATTGTGCCTGTCCCTTTAAATTTGCGCTTTCGCCGTGGCTCTTTAGAATCGGCACAAATTTCAGGGACCATGACCATGGCCGGCAGTCAGATCGAACGCGCGTTCAGTCTTCTCGAACGCCTTACCAGTGAATCGCGTGGGTTACCCTTGCAAACCCTGGCCGAAGAGCTGGATATTCCCAAGAGTGCCACCCATCGCATGCTCGCCGAGTTGATGCGTCTGGGCTACGTGCGCCAGAACCTGGAGAGCAGCCGCTATCACCTGAGCACTCGCCTGGTGGCTATGGGCTTTCGTTACCTGGCCAGCAGTGGTGCTGACATTGTTCAGCCGATACTCGATGAACTGGCCCGGCAGACTGGCGAGCTAGTGCGCCTGGGCGTGGTCGACGGTGACCGGCAGACGTGGATCGCCAAGGCCCAGGGGGCTCGCTCTGGCCTGCGCTACGACCCGGACATGGGCCGTGATGCACCGTTGTTCTACACCGCTTCCGGGCACGCCTGGCTGTCCAGCCTGAGTGATGCCCAGGCCTTGCAGCTGGTCGAACGCCAGGGCATTGCCAAGCGTGAGGAGTTCGGCCCCAATGCCCCTGCCTCTAATGCCGAATTGCTCGAGCGCCTGCGCCTGGCCCGTGAGCATGGCTACGCCTGGGTGGTAGAGAGTTCGGCGGTG
>JBOICD010000431.1:0-3456 GCA_050739855.1 Pseudomonas sp. | reverse complement strand
TCGAGGTCTTCGGCATTGGCGCGGTTCAAGTGCATCAGCGGCGAGCTGGTGAATTTGCGCAGGATCGGTTCCAGCTGCTCATCCCTGACCGCCGGGTAGGCGATGACGATGCCGGAGGTGGTCAGCAGCAGGATGCGTGACAGATTGGGCTCACCTTGAAACTGCGCGGGCAACACCTGGCTCATCGCGTGCGCCAGGTGCAAGTCCTCAACCAACTGCTGGGGCTCGCGGCTCAGGCCCGGAATGTTCGCTAGCTGGGCATCGCCTATTGCCCGAACCGGTGCGTCGGATTTTGGCACCGGCAGCTCCCAGAGCGGCTGCTGGCTGTTGCGCATCGCTGCGGCAATGGCGTCATTGCGGCGCATGGCGGGTTGAATGTGCGCTTCAATCAGCAGCCGTTCGGCGATATTGCGCATGAACTGCAGTTGGCTCTTGCCGCTGATCACCACGGCCTCGATGGCCAGCGCCTGCAGGTGCAGATTGTGTTCGCGCTCTTGCAGTTCGCGTTGCAGCAGTTGGTAATACTGGCGACCGGCGAGAACCAGGCTGATGGCGAAAGCGGCGAGAAAGCACAGGATCACCGTGCGCCGCGGGTGTGCGCAGGCCATGGGCAGAAATCGTCGGGGTTGCGACATCAAGGCTTTCCACAGGCAATTGAGCCGTGATTATAGATGCTGCCGACAGCGTCGCAGTTGCCGGTAAACCAAAGCGGCCCGCCAGGTGCGTCCTGGCGGGGGCTCAAGGGATCAGAACGGGTTGTTCAGGTCGATGCCGGACTTGCCCGGGGCGAGGATGTTGTTCGGGTCGAGGGCGCGCTTGATCGCGTGCTCGAGCTTGCGTTTGACCGGCCCGTAGCTTTGCGCGACACGCTCCTGGAACGCGGTATTGACCCGGTAAACGGCGTAACCCTGTTGCTCGAAGACATCCAGCAATTCGGCGAAGCAGGCGTTGGCGCGCTGGGTTTCCTCGGGGTTGGTGCGGTCGTACAGCACGTCGATGACATGGTGCATGTCGCGCCAGCCGACGATGAATTCACCGACATAGTCCAGACCATGTTTGTTGAGGATCTTTTTCGCCAGTGCCTGCTGTTTGTCGCACTCGCTGCCGCGCGCCTGACTGACCGGCGCGAACCACATCGAGCCGCCACCGCCACGCCAGTTGTACAGGCCGAACTCCTGCAGGTTGGGCACCCCGGACATCAGTTGCGCGCGGTACTTGAACGGCTGCGTGTCGCCTGCCTCCTGCTCGGTGACGATACGGCCCTTGCCCAGTTGCTTGAGGGCGCCGGTGACGATCTGCCAGTTCACATCGACCTGTTCCTGGGTGCCGTAGAGGGCGGCGTAGACGTTCCAAGCGCCGAGGTTCTTGTCTTTCTGGATCTGTTTGAGAATGGCGTCGGAAGTGGCGCCGGGCTCTGTGGTGTAGTCGCTGCGCCGGGTGTTGCAGGTCGATGCTTCCCACAGCACACCAGCGATCACTACCGAGTTGGGGATGACCTGGGCGATGCGCAACGGGCGGATGAATTCGACGATCTCGGCGATGTCCGATTCGTTCTCGAACTTGATTTCAAACGGCTTGAACACTGGCGGCTTGGGCATCAGCCAGAAACCCATCTTGGTGCAGATGCCGTAGTTGGCCTGGGTGAACATGCCATCGAGGGTAGGCCCGTAACCCCACTTGAACACCTGCCAGGCATTGTCGCCTTTGACTCCGCCCATGCCGGTGCGATAGACGTCGCCATTGGCCAGCACCACTTCCATGCCGCATTGCATCAGGAAGTGCTCGCCATAGGGGGTGTAGCCGACGCCGCGGTCCATGGTGTTGCCCAACGGCCCGGCAATTGCCGAAGGCGCGGAAAACGACAGCATCAGCGGCAGCTTGTGCTCCTGGATGTAGTCGTAGAGCTGCTGGTAAGTCACCCCGGGTTCGACCAGGGCGGTACACAGCTCAGGATCGACGTGAAGGATCTTGTTCATTTTCTTCAGGTCGAGGATCACCTGGCCGCGCTGGCCGGGAGCGGCCGAGCCATAACCGAAGTTACGGCCGGTGGAGATGGTCCAGACCGGAATCTTGAACTGGTTGCAGATCTTCACCACGCCCTGCACCTGTTCCACCGTGGTGGCGGTGACGACAGCGGCGGGCGCATGTTCGGCGTTGTCCACGGCCATCATGATCTTGTTGTAGGGAATCAGTTGCTCGTCCTTGACCAGGACATTGTCCTCGCCCAACAGGGCGCGGAACTGCGCAAGGGCTTGCTCGAAACGGGCGGCATCGACGCCGCGAGGCAGCAGGGTATTGGCGGTTGCTTGGCTCATGTGGGAATCCTTCAGACTTCGATCGAGAACGACACGTAGGTGCCGGTCAGTGCCGAGGGGCGGCTGGCAAGCAGCGGCGCCTGGCCGGTGTCGGTGCTGCCGAGTACGGCCAGGGCGTAACCGAGGGTGGCCGCCCATTGGTCGCCGGCCACGCCGCGCTTGGCGCTGGCCAGTTGCAAGGTCGGCGCCGGGCTGTGCAGGCGCTGCTCGTGCAGGCTGAAACCCTGGCCGCAGGCGTGCAGTTGCTGGCCCAGTTGCAGGGCGCAACCGTGGGAGGCCTGGGCGCTGAGCAGGCGGTGGCGTGATTGCCCGGCACCGGTGCTGTGCTGGCCCAGCCACTGCACGCGTGCGCCGGCGCTACGCGCCAGGTCGACGATCAGCGCGGCGCTGGCATCGTCGAGCAGGCCGATCAGGCGCTGCGCTTGGCCGCTGGCAAGGCGCTGCTGCAGCTCAAGCATGACCGCCAGCTCCAGGCCTGCGGGTATCACCTGCAGCTGCGGGGCGGCCGGGCTTGCCTGCAGGCCCTGGACAAAGGCCGAGTGGGCGACCTCGGCACTGACCAGCGCCAGGCTCGCGGCCTGGGCGTGAGCTGAGCGGCCCAGCACGCTGTTGGCCAGGCTCAGGCTGGAACTGCTCAGGGCAACACCGGCCAGGCCACCCAGGGCCATGCCCTTGAGCAGCGAACGACGTTCGACATTCATCATCACCGGACCCTCAAGGCTTGGCCGCTGGCGCGGGGGATTTGGAGAGGTAGTCGCCGACCTGTTGCAGGGCGTTGTCGTCGATGAACGAGGCGGGGAAGGCGGGCATGGCACGAAACCCGTTGCGCACGATGGCGCTGATGTAGGCCGCGGGCAGCTGCCGGCCTTTGAGCTGCGGGCCGACCTGGCCTTCATGGCAGTGGCCGCAGACTTTCGCATAGACATTCTCGCCGCCTTTCCACACCCCGTCGCCATCGGCGGCGGCAGTGCCGGCCAGCAGGATCAAGGGCAGGGCAAGGCAGGTGGTAACGGTCCGTCGCACAGCCTGTCGGTTGGGCAGTAGGGACATTGCGGACTCCTTATTGTTATGGGGGTGGTCAGGCAATCAGAACGGGTATTGGCGCGGCTGGTGCTGCACGGTGATCCAGTGGTCGGTGGTG
>JBOICD010000430.1:0-3456 GCA_050739855.1 Pseudomonas sp. | reverse complement strand
CGAATCCGGTGCGTCCGTTCTGGGCATGCAAGCCCCCTGGCGCACGCCTTCGACCCCCAGCGCCCAGCCGTCGCGATTGGCGACGATGGCCACATCGTGCGCTGGCAAGTTGTTGCGGATGCACAGGCGATCAACCGGGGGGACCACGCTGGTGCCAAAGGCTGTGCGCCGGGTTTCGATGGTCGTTCCTGTGTGCGGGATCAGGTTGTCCGAGCTCTTTCCGCTGACATAGGGTGGCAAGGCGCGGGACGGGTCAGCACGGGTCCGGTCCCTGTGCGCGGACGCCGGTGACCGAAAAACTCTCAGACTCTGAGGCCCGGGATGGCAATGGCTCTCATTGGTGTTTTTTACGGTGAAAATGCATAAAGTTTCCACCGAATTCTCGTCATGAGTTGCTACTTTTTTCAGTCCACATTGATTTTTGCCTGCTTGATCAGCTTATCCCATTTGACCAGTTCGGCGCTGACTATCCGACCTAGCGCGTCAGGCGCCCCACCGACCGCCTCGCTGCCTTGCCCCAGCAATTTGTCCTTTATCTCGGGCTCGCCGACGACTTGATTGAGCGCTTTGTTAAGCTTTTCGATGACTGGCTTCGGTGTCTTCGTGGGTACAAACATGGCGTACCATGAGTCGACCTCGAAATCAGGCACTCCCCCCTCCTGCACGGTCGGCACCTCGGGAAAAGCAGCGCTGCGCTTCACCGTCGACACCGCCAGCGCCTTCAGCTTGCCGGCCTTGACGAACTGTGTCGCTGCCGGAATGGACACCCACAGCAGCGGTACTTGCCCCCCCAGCACGTCATTGATGGCCGGTCCCCCGCCACGGTAAGGCACATGCACGATGTGTGTGCCGGTGCGCAGATTGAACAGTTCACCCGCCAGATGACCGGGCGAACCATTGCCAACTGAGGCGAACATGACCGCGCCTGGCCGCGACTTCACGTATGCGATCAGCTCGGCCACCGTGTTGGCTGGGAAGTCCGGGTGGACAACAAGAATTTGCGGCAGCGAAGCGACCGTTCCCACCGGCTCAAAATCCTTCGCGGTATCGAAGCCCAGCTTCTTGTAAATCGCCGGATTGATCGTGTGCGAGCTGAGGGTGAACAGCACCGTATAACCGTCAGCGGGCGACTTCGCCGCCACTCCAGTGCCAAGCGATCCACCGCCGCCGGCGCGGTTGTCGATGATGATCGGCTGCCCGAGCGCCGCCTGAAAGCGCGCCTGCACGATACGCGCGATCACATCAGTGCCGCCGCCGGGCGGGTATGGCACCACAAAGCGAATCGGCTTGTCGGGATACACGACTGTTTGCGCCGGGGCAATCAGGGGCACGGCAGCAAAAGAGGCGAAGACCATTGCTTGAAGGCACATCGAGAGTCTGTTCATGTTGTCTCCTGGTTGTGATGAGAGAACGGCGAGGGGCAAGTCCGTCTATTTCATTTTTAATGTGTTCTATATATTAGAATCATATCTTCTTATATGGAACAACGATAGACGGGATCGTGCCTGCTGTCAATGCGAAGCCATCGGGTGAAAACCCTGAGTTTTGCGGCGGACTTTCCGTGCTGGCCCGCATCGTCGCGGTACGCGGCCCGGCCCCGGCGGTCCCGGGAGCGCAAACTTGACGAACCCTGAATCTGCAAATTGGGGAAAATGACCGCCCCATTTGTCAGGCACAGATGGTTGCCAAAAAACAGTCATCCACTTGACGAAGAAAGACGGTGCACAGGGACGTTGGCACGGCACTGCTTATCGGCACCCACCTTGTCCATAGCAGTCTTCGTGCTGTAACTGCGTATTCCACGCGATGGCGGACAGCCTTGACTTTTTTGCTTCAAGCACGAAGGCACTGTGTCGATAGCAGTCGGCGAAGCCGTAACTGTTACCGCCATCGCCATGAGAGAAACCAACCTGACGCTCGAAGACAATGTCTCACGACCGGGGTAGCCCAGCGCCCTCATGGTGGCGGCAATGCATCGATCGTGAGTGAGGTAGTGCTCAACAGCAGCCTCCTTCTGCGCCTGCGAGTACTTGGGTTCCCGGCCCGCATAGCCCACCGGCAAATCGAGCCGTTGCTCATATTCCCGGTACCAGCCCTTCAGTGCATTCTTAGTTGGGTACCCCAGCTGACGAATGGTTGCTCTGACGCGTTTGCCGAGCTTGATGTAGAGCTCGACCGCTCGAATCCTGTCTTCGTACGAATACATGAACTACCTCCTGGTAGTCCAAGTTTTTGTCCGCATCCCCGGCTTCCCGGTATGAAATGGCCGATCGCGCGAGCGAAGAGAAAACGGCGGCCACGGCGGCCTTGACTGCGGCGCCGGTTCCGGCAAAAAATGCTCCCCCTAAATCGTTTGTGCCCGGCATCGATTTCAACCCCCAGCTCGAACATCTGACCTACGCCACAACGGAGCCGGAGGCGGTGGTTCATCGGACCAAGCTGACGACCGATGGGGAGATCAGGGTGCGAGACCTGGAGATCGTTGATCGACTGAAGGCCAAGGGGCCCTTGCGCAAGATCATCAATCCCTTCCAGTCCGATCCCAGCCTGGCGCCTTTCGACAGGCTGGCGGGCCTGTATCCCCATTTTGGGCCGGTGATTGATTTCGTCAAAGTCCAGGTCGTCCGATGCCGGGCGAATGCAAAACCCCTGCGGATACCCCCTATCCTGCTGTACGACGGGCCGGGGCTAGGCAAGTCACATTTCACGCGCGACCTGGCGGCCGCCCTGGGCACCGTCTGTCGCCGCTGCGCCTGGGATGGCGCGGTCTCCAATGCCACTCTCTTAGGCTTGGACAGAAAGTGGTCGAACTCGGCCATAGGCGTTCTGTTCGATCTCCTGTGTCTGGGCGACTGCGCCAACCCAGTGGTGCTGCTCGACGAGCTGGACAAGGTGGGGCGGGACACCAAAGACGATCCCCTGGCGCCCTTGCACAGCCTGCTGGAACCCAGCACATCGACGCAAGTTCGCGATGCCTCCATGGACTTCGTCTTCGACGCCAGTTTGGTGACCTGGATTGCCACCGCGAACCGCGTGACGTCCATCCCCTCCTCGCTGCGGTCGCGGTTCAGGGAGTTTCACATCGTCCACCCCACGGCCGAGCAGGCCCTCACACTGGCGTTCTCGGTGGCGGCTAACGCGATTGAGAAAACGGCATCACCGGGCTTTTCGCCGCCAAAGCGAGAGGTGGTACTGCGGATTGCCCACCTGACCCCCAAGGAAATCTATCAGGTGGTCGAGGAGGCGGTGGGGAGAGCCGCGCTCAATGACCGTACATGGCTCGAGGTGAGCGATCTGCCTGCGGAGCTGATCTCGCTTGATGGGGAGTCAGGCCCGGAGTGTGCTGATGAGGCGAAGTATTTGCATTGACGCTCTGTGACCTGCCGCGAATTCCATAAGGGACGGAGGCTAAAGGTTTTCAATAACGTGCCGCCTGATGCGATTGCGCCTGTGCGC
>JBOICD010000429.1:0-3479 GCA_050739855.1 Pseudomonas sp. | reverse complement strand
GTCTTGTGGCCCGAGACCAGCTCGACATCCAGCGGCGCGGCAATCAACTCGTAGTCATGCCCGGCGTTCGGATCATTGCGCCCCAGCCAGTAACGGGATGCGCCACCGGCACCCAGACCGATTGCCACCAGGCCGGACAGGCCACCGAGTATTTGTCGCCGGGTAAAGGACATGCAGCAGGTACCTCGTAATGCCAGGAACAACATGCCGGCGCCTTGCCAGGCACCAACGATGAAGGGCGAATACGATACACCTGCAAGTGAGAAAGATTAAGTGAAGTGTTGCCGCAGGCAAGCGCCCTGCGCGCCATCAGAAACCTACGACTGAGCGCACAGGACACGAACGTCAACCGCCAAGGCGAAAGCTTCTACAATTACCCCCAGCAACGGGTTCGTGGGCAACATGGCCAGCCGCCCAGGCGCTGCCAAGCTGCATAAACTCAAACCGCTATCGATCGATTGCTCGCTGAACTACCGACGCCGCGATAGGCCTTTGCATGCCTGGGCAAAACTGATTTCCGTCTTTCCAACAACAGCAACAATCGAGAGGAAATACCATGCACCGGATATCGCTTCGCCTCGTCAGCATCCTGGTCTTTCTCTTGCTTGCCCAGTTCTCGGTTGCGGCGGAAAAAGAGCAGACCCTGGAGGTCATCAACGCCTACATGAGTGCCTGGAACAAACACGACCCCGATGCCGCGGCACAGTATTTTGCCGAGGACGGAGAGTTTCTGGACGCGTCCGTAGGGGTGCCCAAAGTCGGCAGGGAAGCCGCCAGGGTCGAGGTCATCAAGCTCTTCATCGATGCAGTGCCTGACTTGAAATGGCAAATGGTTGGCCAACCGATCATCGACGGCGACAACATCGCCTTCGAGTGGCAGTTCGATGGGCACAACACCGGCGCCTGGGCGCCCGAGACTCCGGCAACCAACAAGCCGTTGTCGTTCAAGGGTGTCAGTTTCATCAAGCTGAAGGACGGCAAGATCGCATCGCAGCATGACTACTATGATGCGTTGTCGTTCAACAAGCAGTTGGGTTGGTAATTGCGTCTAGCAGTCGCAAAACAGCCGGAGCCCAAGGGCTCCGGCGCAACACAAAAAAGACAGATCAAGAGGCCTTAACTTCCTTGCTCACCAGTTTCATCCGCTCTTCGAGTTTTTGTACAACTTCTTTTTTCACTCCGCATGCGCTCAGTGCCTGCGCTGCGGCTTTTAGCGTATTGTTAATGCTCGTCAGCGCTTCCTTGCCGGTATCAACGCCGACTGCATCGCAGAACTTATTGACATAATTATTGTAATCAATATGCCCCAAGGTCTCGGCGACGGCATCGGCTTGTTTGGAGAAGAGTTTCTCCAGCTCCCGCCTGGCTTCGTCGTACTTGGCTTTCTGCACAATAATACGCGGTGCATCCTTACTGACATCCAGGCACTTTACGTCAGCGATATTCGCCATGAACAGCGCAACTTTCGCGTGAGCAGCCACCAACCGGTCGGGCAGTTTGGCGACAACTTCCCGCAAGGTATCATTGGCAAGGCGGCTGTAATTACCACCATCGAAGGTGAGCACGCGGCCCACATCGTCCTCAAAAAAATCCTGCGCCAACAATTCCTCTTGCTTCTGTAGCGGCGGCTGCACCCGAACTTTCAATGGATTCGAGACTATGTCCTCGTCGCCCCTGTGCAGACAAATCTGTACCAGATAATTTCCAGGTTCGGCGATTTGCCAGCCTCCACGACCGGCAGCCACGAACAGTGACTCGTAGATGGACTCGCGACTCTTTAACACTATCTGCCCCGGCTTGCGCAGATAGTGAGCGTAGGACAAGCGTGCCTTGGCGGTTTGACCGGCACGCTTGATGATGACGGTCATGGCCTCGCTATTGGTGAGCAAATCGTCCGGTAGCAACTTCGGTTGATCGGAAACATTGGTCAACTTCAACTCAAGCATAACCGGTTCAAGGAACTCAAAGCGGGCCTGCTCTTTATTGACCCTGATCTCTAGGCGCAACGAGGGCTCGGCCGATATTTCCGCTTGCTCGAAGCCGTGATCGTCAAACCAATCCGCATTGCCCATTTGCACATACTGCTGGGGCGCGTGGCGCAGGAACAGCAACTCGCTATCGCTGAATCGGTATTCAAAATCGGAGAAGAACGCCGTTTGTCCACCGGCCACATTGTAGGGGTAGTTCATGAAACTGCGCGCCTCGGGTTCATTGGCCAGTGGGATCCAGGGGCCTTTACCGCCAATCACCAGGGATTTTTGCCAGGAATGTGCCAGGTTGAACGCATGCCCCATTTCATGCACGGCAGTCCAGAAGCGCATGCGGTTAACCCAGGCGCCCGGAGCCGCGTCACCGGCCGGCGCTTGTGAGATGAAGGAGTCGTAAAACAAGGCCGTACCCTGGCGGTGATTGGGGCCAATGTCGTCAAACATTATGCCGCCCAGGCTGGGCCCCATATCGTGCCGATTGGCAAAAAACGTCCACAGGCTCCATTGCGGTTTGTCGGCGAATTTTGACCAATAGGTTTGCATGGCGTTGTGCATTTCCATATCGCTCCAGCTGGCATTGCTGCCCGCGCTGGCCAGCGGAATGTCATTGCCCGGCAAGCGGGTGGTCTTAAACCCGACCCGACGAAACACCGTGTCAATCGAGAGGCTTTCGGTCGGAATGGATGCCGGCCTGTTCGGGTGTGCATCCGTGTCGATCGAAGTAACTGCCGAAATGCCCTGCGTGCGGTCGAACTCAAACTCGACATCGTGGTAATAGGCCGAGTGAAAGCGAAACGCGCGGATACGGACTGGCGCGCCACCGCCGCTGTACTTGGCGGTGATACGGCGCTGATGGTTATGCAGGCTGTTCGATACGGTGATTTCTATATTGGTCTGGGGTAAGAACGCAAGGTGTCCCTCCTTGAACCAAATATGACCACTCCAACTAAAACGGCCACTGCGCTTTAATTTGGCAATCCAATGAGTGCGGCCAAAAAAGGAGCGCGTGATAGTGCCGCTGGCCGTCATTTGTGGGTAGGGGCCATCTACGTCAAGCCTTAACTCCTCGTGCGTCTTGATGCCCGCCAACATAGCCTCGGCACCGCCATCATAGAGGTCTGGCTCTGGGTATTCCTGTTCAAGTTCCTGACCCTGATAAGCACTTTGAACACTTTGCTCGAGGTGCGGTACAAAGGGTAATTTTCGGTCAGTACTCAGTTTGTAAAGGCCGCTGACTGAAATAGCGGATACCGGCCAGTGTATGGCACCTGGCATCATGGCTTCGGATCCGCTGGCGTAGATTCCTTCTTGACTGCCCTCGTGCGGAGTTAACTTTTGCATGTTGATATCTCCTTTGCAAGGTTAAGGAATGCACTGTCTTAATGGTAATATCACGCATACATGAAGGGCGCATTTGACGTCTTCGAAACAATCAAACCTTCAGCATTCAATGAA
Source organism: Pseudomonas sp. (assembly GCA_050739855.1). Lineage (GTDB taxonomy): Bacteria > Pseudomonadota > Gammaproteobacteria > Pseudomonadales > Pseudomonadaceae > Aquipseudomonas. The sequence continues at coordinate 36 of JBOICD010000429.1, read as the reverse complement.
ACGCCAAGATACGTATCGTCGTGAATAGTCAGAGAC
>JBOICD010000428.1:0-3499 GCA_050739855.1 Pseudomonas sp. | reverse complement strand
GTGGCACGTGGGGTCTGGGCTGCCAAGCGCCGTGCGCCGCGCTCGCGCTTCGTGCATATCCCTCTGGACCTGCGCGATGCCCACGGTCTGGCGGCGCTGTCGATGATCACCACGGTGATCCCGGGCACTATCTGGTCGGAGCTGGCACTGGATCGCAGCATCCTGCTGCTGCATGTATTCGACCTGGACGATGAAGCGCAATTCATCGAACACTTCAAACAGACTTATGAACGTCCGCTGATGGAGATCTTCGAATGACTGGCCTGCTTGCCAACGCCATTCTCGCCAGCCTGTTCATCTTTGCCCTGGCCATGGCCCTGACCTTGTTCCGGCTGTTTCGCGGCCCTTCGGCTCAGGACCGGGTTCTGGCGCTGGACTACCTGTACATCCTGGCGATGCTGATGATGCTGGTGCTGGGTATTCGCTATGCCAGCGACACCTACTTCGAGGGGGCACTGCTGATTGCCTTGTTCGGCTTTGTCGGCTCGTTTGCCCTGGCCAAGTTCCTGTTGCGTGGCGAGGTGATCGAATGAACAACCTGAACGAACTGCCCTTCTGGGTCGAGTTGCTGGTTGCCGCGCTGCTGTTGCTGAGCAGCCTGTTCGCCCTGAGCGGGGCGCTGGGCCTGATCCGCCTGAAAGAATTCTTTCAGCGCATGCACCCACCGGCCCTGGCCTCGACCCTTGGAACCTGGTGCGTCGCACTGGCCTCGATCCTGTATTTTTCGGCGCTCAAACAAGGGCCCGTGCTGCATGCCTGGTTGATCCCGATCCTGATGGCAATCACGGTGCCAGTGACCACCTTGCTGCTGGCACGCGCTGCACTGTTTCGCAAACGCATGGCCGGTGACGACGTGCCGGAGGAAGTCAGCAGCGGGCGTGATCGTGGCCACTAAGCGCTATTGGGTTAGCGCCTGCAGTTCGCGGCGGACCATGGCCGCATACTCAGGCGGGCTCAACTGATACAACTGGCTGGCCACCCAATCGAACCAGCGCCCCTGCAGGCGCTCGCGTTGTGCAAGCCATTGCTCGGCTTGCTCACGGGCCTGGGCCTGATGCCGCGCATGAAAACCGGCACGCCCCAGCGACGCATCATCCGGCTTGCTCACTCACTGGCCTTGAACGTGGTCAGCTCGCCTTTGCGCCATTTCGCCGCCTTGCCGGTGGCAGCCTTGAGGATCTTGCCCAGGCCTTCCTGCAGTTGCTCGCGAGCAGCAAAGATCATCACCACGCCCTGGCCTTCACGCAGGACGATGCCCTCACCTTCAGGCACCGAGACAAACGCATAATCACCCAGACCGTAGACGGTAAGTTTGATATCACGGAAACGAACTTCCAGCTTGCCACCTTCGCGACTGGGCAAGACCGCAGCGCGGAAATGATCACCGACCTTGAGCTCCAATCGCTGTTTGTCATCGACAACCAGCGCGGTTTCAGTGTCGATTTCGGCCATGTACAGGCCTTCCGCGTTTTGTTCGGTGACATAAACAAAACGCGATTGAAACTGTTTGACCAGTTTGGCCCGAAGATCGCCCAGCACAAACAAGGCGTGTGTATCCAGATTACTGACTGCCAATGAAGAATTCCTCAAACCGATTACACGACGCCCCCCACAGGAACAGCATGGCTCCGTGAAGGCAACGTCACTTCAATGTCGAAGTCTGAAAGACTAATGGGTAAAAGCACGAAGCGTCTGTGCGGGCGGGTGCTGCAACCTGAAGGAATCGTCATCCTTGCAAGCCAGCCAAGGCCTCACGACAGGCATTCGGCGGATTTCCGTCAACGGAAACGTACTTTCTGACATCAAAACTGCCAGGAAAATGCGATAGATACATCCAGGCCCCTCGGCAGAACGGGCCCCCGGATCAATCTACACATCACAAGGAAGGAATATGCACGAAAATACCGAAATCCGTCGAGAGGCAAGCAACATTTCTTACCTCAATACTACAAACCCAGGCTCAAACGCGCTTAGCACGCGCTACATCGTGGTGCCAGCCGGGATCAACTTCTTCCACATCACCGAGCACACTACTGGGCAAGTGAAAGGTTTTCGCTGCCGGCATATCGATGCCTGCGCACTGGCGCGAACACTGGAGCGTTGAGCCCGCCTTCAAACAGCCTGGCGTACTGCTCCAGGCTGTTGCGCACCGCGTAACTGCTCCAGCCATGCAATCCGGCATTCCTCAGCCTCATCACGGCTGGCGAACGCAGTGCCACGCCGCTCGCCATTGACCAGCACCACCCAGCAAACACGCTTGCCAACCGCTTGCAGGGACGCAGGAACGCCACTGCCAATCATCACGGCGACATCGACTCGGCTATCCATCATTCCCTCCGGAATTTAATTAGCAACCTAACGATATCACCATCATACGCCCGCTTCCGCAGCGGAAAAAGCTATTGCCGGTATAGCTGTATTGCATCGCAAGCAACAAACAGGCGAAAAGCACCAAGGCCCCGAGGATCGCTCCACGGGGCCTTGGAAAGACTGCCGGTCAGGCCTGACGCTGGTGCTTGTCGATCTGCTCGTGACGCTCCTGAGCTTCGATGCAGTACTTGGTGGTCGGACTGATCAGCAGGCGCTTGAGGCCAATTGGCTCACCGCTGTCGTCGCACCAACCAAAGCTGTCGTCCCTGATTCGCTCCAGGGCCATCTCCAGTTGTGGCAACAGGCGCTGGTCGCGGTCGATAGCGTTGACCAACCAGGTACGTTCTTCTTCAACAGAGGCGGCATCTGCCGGGTCAGCTGGAGTGTCCAGACTCTCGATAGCTATGCGGCTCTGTTCGATGCGCTCCTGGGTCTCGATTTTCATCGACTGCAGCAACTTGGTGAAGAACGCATGTTGCTCGGCGTTCATGTAGTCATCGGCCGGCATGGCCAGCAACTTTTCCTTGGTCATCGATTTCTCTATGAAAATAACGTGCATTTAAGCGATTGGATTGCCATCACCGACAGTTCGCCGACGGCGGAATTCTTCAAGCACCCGACGGCACTCTATTTACGAGGGGCGGGAGTCTAAGGCGCCACGTCGCACTGGGCAACAAAAATGACAGCGCAACAGGGTTAAACGGCCTGGAATCCGCCAATCGGCCCCGTAGACCAGCCCGCCAGCCCTCCAAGGCATGCCTGTTTACCCATCCTTGGGGCAGCAATTACCTAACATGCAGTAACAATTGCCCTGCTGTCAGCCCAGCAGCTGGCTCTGAACACCGCTGAAACAAGAATCGCTTGCCGAAACTGAACGCCCTGTCGCCGCAGGTGCTATCCCGTTACGACCACGTTGACCGATACCTACGGCTGAATCAGCGCTTCACCCTTTGTGGAGCCGCCCCCCCTATGAGCCTGCAAGAACGCCTCGCCCTCAACACCGGCCTCTATTGCGCTGTCGCCAATCATTTCAGTCTGCGCCCGGCCCTGTTCGAGGTGTGCGCACGCCTTCTCGTGGAACAATGGTCCGAGCGCCAGGCAAGTCATCACGACCCCCTCTTGATCTACC
>JBOICD010000427.1:0-3515 GCA_050739855.1 Pseudomonas sp. | reverse complement strand
GTCATGTACTCGATTTCCTCGATCAACGAGGGCAAGTACAAGATCCTCTCCCAGGCCTTGATCGGGGTGTTCAACGATCCCGAGAAGAGCATGCGCCCGATCCCCATCGGCGATGAGCGGCCGCTGACCGTCAAGCCGGCCGAGCCGCTGATCAAGGACAGCGATCAGGTCGATGTCGGCCTTGCGCAAACCAGCAGTGATCCGCTGAAAACCATCACCGATGACGTGCGCGACGCCTTTGGCGACTTGATCAAATCCGATCAGATGACCGTGCGCGGTAACGAGCTGTGGGTCGAGATCGAGCTCAACTCCTCGCTGCTGTTCGGCAGTGGTGATGCCATGCCCAGCAATGTCGCGTTCAACATCATTGAAAAGGTGGCGAGGATCCTCAAGCCCTTCGCCAACCCGGTGCATGTCGAAGGTTTCACCGATGATTTACCGATCCGCACCGCGCAATATCCGACCAACTGGGAGCTGTCCTCGGCGCGTGCCGCCAGTATTGTCCGCTTGCTGGCAATGGAAGGGGTCAACCCGGCGCGCATGGCTTCGGTCGGCTATGGCGAGTTCCAGCCGATTGCCACCAACGACACCGCTGAGGGCCGCGCGCGCAACCGTCGGGTGGTACTGGTGATTTCACGCAATCTCGACGTGCGCCGCAGCCTGACCGGTACCGGCAGCGCCAACGCCACACCGGATGCGGTAATGAAGCGGGCTGGCACACAAACTGCACCGCCAGCGCTATCACCGACGGAGGGGGGCAATCGCGTCAATCCTCCGTCACCGACCCTATAACCGTTCCCGGCAGGGCAGGTTGCCGTACCGGGAGGAAGCAACGAATGAGAGTCTGGGCAGTAGCCAATCAAAAAGGTGGTGTCGGTAAGACCACCACGTCCATCGCCCTGGCCGGCTTGCTGGCCGAGGCGGGCAAGCGCGTGGTCGTGGTCGACCTCGACCCCCACGGGTCGATGACCAGCTACTTCGGACACAACCCGGATGTGCTGGAGCACAGCTGCTACGACCTGTTCCTGCACAAGGGTACGGTTCCCGAAGGCTTGCCCGGGCAACTGCTGCTGCCGACCAGTGACGAAAAAATATCCCTGCTGCCTTCCAGCACCGCGCTGGCGGTGCTCGAGCGCCAGTCGCCGGGGCAGAGTGGCCTGGGTCTGGTGATCGCCAAGTCTCTGGCGCAGCTGTGGCAGGATTTCGACTACGCCATCATCGACAGCCCGCCCTTGCTTGGCGTGCTGATGGTCAACGCGCTGGCGGCCAGCCAGCAACTGGTGATCCCGGTGCAAACCGAATACCTGGCGGTCAAGGGCCTGGAGCGCATGGTCAGCACCCTGGCGATGGTCAACCGTTCGCGCAAGCAGGCCTTGCCCTACCACATCGTGCCGACCCTGTTCGATCGCCGCACCCAGGCCTCCATGGGCACTTTGCGGGTGTTGCGCGACGCTTACCCCGAGAACATCTGGCAAGGCTACATCCCGGTCGATACCCGCCTGCGTGATGCCAGCCGGGCCGGGCTGACGCCGTCGCAGTTCGATGGCAAGAGCCGCGGGGTGGTGGCCTACCGGGCGCTGCTCAAGCACCTGCTGACGCACAACATCGCCCAGCAGGTGGCCTGATGAATCGCCCGCAAAAACTTGCTACCGGCCCGCAACTGGCGCTGCAGTCGTACCTTGACGGCTTGCTGCACGAAGCCACCGAAGTGCTTGAACTGGCCGAACCGCTGGTCGAGGTCGATGAGTTCCAGGCGGCGGTGCTTGAGGAACAGGCACGTGATGCCCAGGTCGCGCGTCTGCACAAGCCGGCCGTAGCCCAGGTAACGCCTTTGCCTTTCGCCGAACCTGCGCCTGTGGTGCTCCCGGCGGTCATGCCGGTTGTAGCGCCCGAGCCTGAGCCCGAGCCGGTCAGTGTCGAAGTCGCCGCCGACCTGCCTGCACCGGTCGAGCCACTGGTGGAAGTCCACTTGCCCCCAGCGCCCAACCAGCCGGTACCGCCGGCCACCGTTGACGGCCGCCCGGCCTGGGCTGCCGAGCCGTTCGAATGCCTGTTGTTCGATGTCGCCGGGCTGACCCTGGCGGTGCCACTGGTGTGCCTGGGTTCGATCTATTCGCTGGCGGGTCACGAGCTGACGCCGCTGTTCGGCCAGCCAGACTGGTTCCTCGGCATCCTGCCGAGCCAGAGCGGCAACCTCAAGGTGCTGGATACTGCGCGTTGGGTCATGCCCGACCGCTACCGCGAGGACTTTCGCCAGGGCCTGCAATACGTGATTTCGGTTCAGGGCTATGAGTGGGGCCTGGCGGTGCATCAGGTCAGCCGTTCGCTGCGCCTGGACCCCAACGAGATCAAATGGCGCAGCCAGCGCGGTCAGCGACCGTGGCTGGCCGGCACCGTTATCGAACACATGTGCGCGTTGCTCGACGTTGCCGAACTGGCCGAGTTGATCGCCAGCGGCGCGGTCAGGCAACTGCACACCAAGCATAACTAATCGGTCGCGCCTGCGATCGCACTGAGCACTCCGCCGAAGGCGGATTTTGAGGGATAGGGGAATGAAAAAGTCGTCTGCACAAGGTTCCGAAGATCCGATCCTGCAGTGGGTAACCTTCAAGCTGGACAACGAGTCCTACGGCATCAATGTGATGCAGGTGCAGGAAGTCCTGCGCTACACCGAGATCGCCCCGGTCCCGGGTGCGCCGAGCTACGTGCTGGGCATCATCAACCTGCGTGGCAACGTGGTCACCGTGATCGATACCCGTCAGCGCTTCGGCCTGATGTCGAGTGAAATCACCGACAACAGCCGCATCGTCATCATCGAGGCCGACAAGCAAGTGGTCGGCATCCTGGTCGACAGCGTTGCCGAAGTGGTTTACCTGCGCCAGTCGGAAATCGAGACCGCACCGAATGTCGGTAACGAAGAGTCGGCCAAGTTCATCCAGGGCGTGTGCAACAAGAACAACGAACTGCTGATTCTGGTCGAGCTGGACAAGATGATGACCGAGGAAGAGTGGTCCGAGCTGGAGAACATCTGAGTTGATCTTTGAGGTTGCAGTCCTATTTCTGGCGTTGCTCTGGGCGCTGAGCCTGTGGTATTTCCTCAACTACAGCAAGCGCCAGCGCCAGCTGGCCGCCCAGCAGGCCCAGGGTGATGCGCTGCGCGATCAGCGCATCAAAGACCTGGCCAAACGCCTGGACGACTACCAGAACGGCAGTGTGCGCATGGGCGAAGCCCTGCACGAATTGCGCGCGACGGTGGCGCCCTTGCCGGACAAACTCCTGCAACTGGAGCAGCGCGACCCCAACAGCCTGTCGTTCGCCCAGGCGGCGCGACTGGTGGGCATGGGCGCCAGCGTTGACGAGCTCACCCAGTCCTGCGGCCTGACCCAGGCTGAGGCGGAGCTGATGAGCAAGGTGCACCGCAGCGAGTGAGGCAAGAGAAGGCGACCAGCAGGTTAATGCCAGTCAGTTAAGAACCTTGTAGGAGCGAGGCTTGCCCGCGATGAACTTGAGAGCAC
>JBOICD010000426.1:0-3533 GCA_050739855.1 Pseudomonas sp. | reverse complement strand
GCCACACTGACCGCCGAGGCCGCCAGGGCCAGCACCGAACCGACCGAGAGGTCGATGCCGCCGATGATCAGCACGAAGGTCATGCCGACCGCCAGGACCATCAGGTCGGGGATCTGGTTGGCCAGGGTGCTGAAGGTGCCGTAAGAGAGGAAATGACTACTGAGAAAGGAAAACAGCACGATCATTGCCAGCAAGGCGCCAGCCAGGCCCAGGTAGGTACCCAGGCCGTAATAGCTGTTGTTGCGCTTGGCGCCGGGGGCAGTGGTGTCCACTGGAGTGGTTTTCATGGGGTCATCCTGGGTGCCGCTTCATGCAGCACCGCATCACGTTTCTGATAGCCGGCAAAGGCTGCGGCCAGTAATTGATCCTGGGTCCAATGTTCGCGCTCGAAGGTGTCGATCAGGTGTCCGGCACTGAGCACACCGATGCGGTCACAAATCAGCATCAGTTCGCGCAGGTCACTGGAGACCACCACCAGCGCCTTGCCCTGGCGCGCCAGTTCGGCGAGCAGGCCGTAGATGTCGAACTTGGCGCCGACGTCGATGCCACGGGTCGGTTCGTCGAACAGCAGCACCGTACAATCGCGCTCCAGCCAGCGGCCGATGACCACCTTCTGCTGGTTGCCACCGGACAGCTCGCCGACCACCTGGTCGGGGCTGGAACTGCGAATGCGCATGGCGCTGATCTGGCGCTGGGCCAACTCACGTTCGGCATTACCGTCGAGCACGCCAGCGCGGGAAATTGCCGGAAGATTCCCCAGGGCGATGTTGGCGCTGATCGATTGCGACAGCAGCAGGCCTTCGCCCTTGCGGTCTTCAGTGATCAGGGCGATGCCTTCGCGCACTGCGGCTACAGGGGAGTCGACCTGTACCGGGCGCAATGGCTGGCCCAGTTCGATACTGCCGCTGTCGGCGCGGTCGGCGCCGTAGATCAAGCGCAGCAGTTCGGTACGACCGGCTCCGATAAGCCCGGAGATGCCGAAAATTTCCCCGCTACGCACCTCGAAAGAAACGTCACGCACCTTGTCGGCGCGGCTCAGGCCATTGACCTTGAGAATCGGCGCGCCGATCTGGCGCTGGCCCAGGTCGATGTGCTCGGCCAGTTCGCGGCCGACCATCAGGTTGACCAGCTCTGCGCTGCTGTAGCGCGCCATGGGTTCGACACACACCAGCTTGCCATCGCGCAGCACGGCGATGCGCTGGGCGATGCGCTTGAGCTCTTCCAGGCGGTGAGAGATATAGACGATGGCCACACCACGCTGCTGCAGGCGTTCGATCTGGGTGAACAGCAACTCGACCTCACGCGCGGTGAGCATGGCCGTGGGTTCATCGAAAATCAGCACATGGCAGTCGCCGATCAGGTTGCGGGCAATTTCCACCATCTGCTGATGGCCGATGCCCAGTTCGCCGACCGGGGTGTCCGGGTCGATAGCGTCGAGACCGACCTGGGTCATGGCGGCACGGGCCTGCTCACGCAAGCGCTTGCGACTGATCCAGCCGCCACGGCTGGGCAGGTTGTCGAGAAACAGGTTCTCGGCCACGGTCAGGGTCGGCAGCAGGTTAAGCTCCTGCATGACCATGCGCACGCCGAGGCGCTCGGCGGCGGCACGGCTGCCGGGCTGGTAAGGCTGCCCCTGGTAGCGCATCTGCCCGGTGGTCGGCAGCTCGAGGCCGCCGATGATTTTCGACAGGGTACTCTTGCCCGCGCCGTTCTCGCCGGTGAGGGCCAGCACCTCGCCGCGATACAGGCTCAGTTCGATATCACCGAGCACCGGCTGGGCGTAGGTTTTGCCGATTGCGCTGACTGAAAGCACGACATCCGCAGTCGCTGACATTGCCTGATCTCCTGGCGCCTGCCGTCGGGCAGGCGCACGCCGTACAGCTACTGGGTGACCAATTCGACCGGGGTCTGGATGACGTTGTCGGCGTCCACTTCAGGCTTTTCGCCTTTGAGCATCTTCAGCGCCGCCTCGATGCCGAACACCGCCTGCCTGGCAGCGTACTGGTCGGCGGTGGCAAGCACGCGGCCGTCCTTGAGCATCGGCTTGATGGCGTTGATGTTGTCGTAGCCGACCACCTGGACCTGGCCAGCCTTGCCCGCCGCACGTACCGCCGAGACGGCGCCCAGGGCCATGCTGTCGTTGCCGGCCAGCAATGCCTTGAGCTCGGGGTGGGCATTGAGCATAGAGGCGGCGACCGCATTGCCCTTGGCAATTTCCCAGTCACCCGATTGCACCGAGACGATCTTGACCTGTGCGGCTTCCATCGCATCCTTGAAGCCGGCGGTGCGCTGCTGGGCGTTGGTGGTGGTCGAAACACCTTCGATGATGCCAACTTCGTCACCGGCCTTGAGTTTTTCCTTGGCCAGGTACTCACCCACCAGGCGCGCGCCCTTGCGGTTGTCGGGGCCTACGAACGGTACGCTGAGGTTCTTGCTCTTGAGGACGTCAGGGTCCAGGCGGTTGTCGATGTTGACCACGGTGATGCCGGCGTCCATGGCCTTTTTCACCACCGGCACCAGGGCCTTGGAGTCCGCCGGGGCAATCACCAGGGCGTTGACCCCGGAAACGATCATCTGTTCGACAATGCGAATCTGGTTACCGGAATCGGTCTCGTCCTTGATGCCGTTGGAAACCAGCTCGAATTCGCCCGCGTGTTCTTTCTGATAGGCCTTGGCGCCATCTTCCATAGTCAGGAAGAACTCGTTGGCGAGGGACTTCATCACCAGCGCAACTTTCGGCTTGGCGTCATCGGCCTGGGCGTGGGACAGGGGCATTGCGAGAGGGAGCGAGGACAGTACGGCGACCGCCAAAAGGCGTCCTGCGAACGGCAGCTTCATGGGATTACTCCGGATTTTATGATTCTTATCGGGTAGCAAACGTTTGCGTTAATTCACTATGCGAACGCAACCCGACTTTGTCAAATTCGCCGCCGCAAATACGCTGGAAGTTGCATGTCGGAATTATCGCCAAAATACTCGGAAAACCGAACCCCTCTTTGTAGGTTGTATTCGGATTTCCGAACAATCGGATACCAGACCTGCCCAGAGCACTCATTGAAAGCTCATATAAATCAATAGATTGAACATGAAATACGACGAACGGCAGAGCTGGCTCGATTTCTGCTCTTTCCTGCGGGTTACACAGCGAACTCCAGTCATAAGAGAGATCAACGATGAAAGCTGCGCTTAACTCCTTCGTTCCGGGCGCTTTGGCCCTGCTGCTGTTACTGCCCGCAGGCGTCAACGCCAAGGAAGTCGAGAACCAACAGAAACTGGCCAACGTGGTGATTCTCGCCACCGGTGGCACCATCGCAGGCGCCGGTGCCAGCGCCGCCAACAGCGCGACCTACCAGGCCGCCAAGCTGGGGGTGGACAAGCTGATCGCCGGCGTTCCGGAACTGGCAAACCTTGCCAATGTGCGCGGCGAACAGGTGATGCAGATCGCCTCCGAAAGCATCAGCAACGACAACCTGCTGCAACTGGCCAAGCGCGTGGCCGAGCTTGCCGACAGCAAGGACGTCGACGGCATCGTC
>JBOICD010000425.1:0-3553 GCA_050739855.1 Pseudomonas sp. | reverse complement strand
GGCAAAGGCAAAGGCAGCTACCGCCGCGAAGCCTTCCAATCGAGAGATTGGGAGGCTTCTTACTTTTTGGCGGCATAAAAGCAAGATTCCGGCAGGCATGGTATGGTCGTCACCTGACCTGAAATACCTGGACCTGTGCATGCCCTTTTGTCTTTCCCATCGCTGGCAACCTCGCCAGCTGATTGCTGCCTCCAGCCTCATCCTGCTCGTCGCCTGCGCGGAAAAACCCACCGCCGCCGATGCCCTGCCGCTGGCACCTGCCCAGCCCGCCCCGGTCGTGACCGTGCCGAACCCCGCTGTCGACATCAGCACCGAAATCCAACCGCTGCAAAGCTTTGCCCAGTGGCAAGCGGGCTTCCGCCAGCAAGCCATGCAAGCGGGTATCAACCCCGGCACATTCGACCGCGCCTTCCTCGGCGTCACGCCAGACATGGACGTGATCAAGGCCGACCGCAGCCAGCCAGAGTTCGCGCGCCCCGTCTGGGAGTACCTCGACGGTGCCCTGTCCCCGCTACGCGTACGCAATGGCAACGGCCTGCTGGAAAAACACGCGGAACTCTTGAGCCAGATCGAACAGCGCTACGGCGTCGACCGCAATGTGCTGGTCTCGGTGTGGGGCATGGAAAGCAACTTCGGCCAGTTCCAGGGCAACAAGTCAGTGATCCGCTCCCTGGCAACCCTGGCCTATGAAGGCCGTCGCCCGGCCTTTGCCCAGGCACAACTGATCGCCGCCCTGCAGATCCTGCAGAATGGCGACATCCAGCCCGACGCCATGAAAGGCTCGTGGGCGGGCGCCATGGGCCAGACCCAGTTCATTCCTACTACCTACAACACCCACGCGGTGGACTTCGACGGCGACGGCCGCCGGGATATCTGGAACAGCTCCGCCGATGCCCTGGCCTCCACAGCCCATTACCTGCAAAGCTCCGGCTGGAAACGCGGCGAGCCATGGGGCTTCGAAGTGCAGCTGGCACCCGGCTTTGATTACTGGCTGGCCGATGGTAGCCAGCGCAAGAGCGTATCCGAATGGATGCAACTGGGCCTGAAACTGCCAGCCGGTGTACGCCTGCCAGCCGGAAGCGAGCAACTGCCCGCTGCCCTGCTGCTGCCTGCGGGGTATCGCGGCCCGGCGTTCCTGGTACTGGATAACTTCCGCGCGATCCTCAAATACAACAACTCGTCATCTTATGCCCTGGCTGTCAGCCTGCTCGGTCAGCGTTTCGATGGCTCGGGCTACATCGCCGGCCCTTGGCCAAAAGACGATCTGCCGTTGAGCCGTAGTGAGCGCGTCGAACTGCAGACCCTGCTCAGCGCCAGAAACTATGAGGCTGGGGCCGCCGACGGCATTATCGGCGCCAATACCCGCAAAGCTATCCGCAACGCCCAGCAAGCGCTGGGCTGGCCGGCCGATGGTTATCCGACGCATAAGCTGCTGGAAAGCCTGCGTCAGCGTTGAGTCATGATCGCGGGGCAAGCCCGCTCCCACAGGGATCAAATACCACCTGTGGGAGCGGGCTTGCCCCGCGATTGGTGTTCAAACAAACAGATCCTGCTCCAGGCGCAAGCACTTGCGCTCAGCATCCAGATGCACCAGCGCCCCCAGCGGCAAGGTGATATTGGGATCGCAGTGACCACTGCGCCAACCGGCCAGCACCGGTATCTGCAGCGGCTCGAACATCTCCCGCAACAACGGCGTCAGCGCCTGCAGTGTCAGCCCGGCAAAGTCCCCGACCAGTACACCACGCAACCCTTCGAACTTGCCGGCCAGGCGCAGCTGGGTCAACAGACGGTCGATGCGATACAGCGGCTCGTTGACATCCTCGATAAACAGAATGCCATCCCGGCTGCGCAGTTCTGCAGGTGTATTCAAGGTTGCACAGAGCATTGCCAGGTTGCCACCCACCAGCCGCCCTGAGGCCGCTCCAGGGACGATCGTGCTCAACGGATGGTTATCTGGATGCGCCAACGTATCACCGCGCTTCAAACGCCCACTGAGCAGCTCGAACAAGGATGAGACCGTCGGTGCCTGCTTGTTTGCCAGCAACTCGGACTTGAGCATCGCTCCATGGAAAGTAACGAAACCGACATGCCGGGCAATCGCGCTGTGTAGCGCGGTGATATCGCTGTACCTCACCAACGGCTTGGGATGATTGCGCAACAGCGCATAGTCGAGCCCCTCAAGCAGCCGCATGCTGCCGTAGCCACCGCGCAGGCAGATGATTGCATCGACATCGGGCGCGGCGAACGCCGCATGCAGGTCTGCCAACCGGCAGGCATCGTCGCCGGCCAGATAGCCCTTGGCTTCGGTAACCCCGGGATAGATCCGGCATTGATAGCCGCGCGCCTCGAACCACTGGATTGCCATGAGCGTGTCGAGCGGGGCCGGTCCGGCTGGCGCGATGATGGCTATTCGGCCGTTGCCCGGCAATGCCTTGGGCAACTTTGCGCCACCTGAATGCAGCGCATTCTGGTGATCGATAGGAAGGTTCATCCAGACGACTCCTTGTTTGGACTTGAGCATCAACCCTAGAGCTGTTGACGGTCAAACGGCGGGTGGAAAAAATCCCGCAAACAAAAATGCCGATGCCGCCGGCAAGCGGGCATCGGCATTCAGCACAGCCGGGATCAGAGCTTGATCTTGGCCTCATGCGCCTGCTGGTCGGCATGGTACGAAGACCGCACCAAAGGACCGGAAGCGACGTTCTTGAAGCCCATCTTGTAACCTTCTTCGGCGAACCAGGCGAAGGTATCCGGGTGCACGAAACGTTGCACCGGCAAGTGACTGCGCGATGGCTGCAGATACTGGCCGAGGGTCAGCATGTCGATGTTGTGCTCGCGCATGCGGTGCATCACTTCGATCACTTCTTCGTCGGTCTCGCCCAGGCCCAGCATCAAGCCGGACTTGGTCGGTACGTGCGGCACCAGCTCCTTGAACTTCTGCAGCAGGGTCAGCGACCACTGGTAGTCGGAGCCTGGACGCGCGGCCTTGTACAGGCGCGGCACGGTTTCCAGGTTGTGGTTGAACACGTCCGGCGGGGTCTCGGCGGTGATCGCCAGGGCCACGTCCATCCGCCCGCGGTAGTCCGGCACCAGGGTTTCCAGCTGAACACCGGGCGACAACGCGCGAATTTCGCGGATGCAGTCGGCAAAGTGCTGGGCACCGCCATCACGCAGGTCGTCGCGGTCCACCGAGGTGATCACCACGTACTTCAGGCGCAGGTCGGCAATGGCGACGGCCAGGTTCTTCGGCTCGTCGACATCCAGAGGCTTCGGACGGCCGTGACCAACGTCGCAGAACGGGCAGCGACGGGTGCAGATGTCACCCATGATCATGAAGGTCGCAGTACCACCGGAGAAGCACTCACCCAGGTTCGGGCAGGACGCCTCTTCGCAGACGCTGTGCAGCTTGTGCTTGCGCAGCAATTGCTTGATACGGTCGACTTCCGGCGAAACCGGGATACGCACGCGGATCCAGTCAGGCTTCTTCGGCAACTCGTCGGTGGGGATGATCTTTACCGGGATACGCGCGACTTTCTCCGCGCCACGCAGTTTG
>JBOICD010000424.1:0-3556 GCA_050739855.1 Pseudomonas sp. | reverse complement strand
CCCACCGGCTGTGGGAGCGGGCTTGCCCCGCGATACCCCCCTCACAAGCACCACACACTCTTGAACCGAGAGGGTTCGCCCATGCTCGAACAACTGTCCCTGTTATCCTTCGCCAGCGGCGGCTGGGGCCAGGCCCTGCTGGCCGGCGCGCTGGTGACCATTTCCCTGGCCCTGGCCTGCCTGCCCATTGGCTTGCCCCTCGGTCTGGGCGTGGCCTTGATGGCCCGCTCGCGCAAGCGCTTTCCCCGCGCCGTGGCGACTGTCTTTTCTACGGTGTTCCGTGGTCTGCCTGAGCTGCTGACACTGTTGATCATCTACTACGGCTGCCAGATCGCCGCGCAGAAAATCCTCGCTGCCATGGGCTATGAAGGCGAGGTACTGATCAACACCTTCCTCGCCGCGATGATCGCCTTCAGCCTGGTATTTGCCGCGTTCTCCAGCGAAATCTGGCTGGGCGCCTTCAAAACCGTCGCCAAGGGCCAGTACGAAGCCTCCCAGACCCTGGGTCTGAGCAAGGCCACGACCTTTCGCAAGGTGATCTTCCCGCAACTGGTGCGCATTGCCATGCCGGGCCTGTCGAATAACTGGCTGTCGCTGCTCAAGGACACCTCGCTGGTCTCGACCATCTCCCTGGTCGACCTGATGCGCCAGACCAACCTCGCGGTCAGCGTGACCAAAGAACCGATGTTCTTCTATGGCGTGGCCTGCCTCGGTTACCTGCTGTTCTCGGCGTTGTCGGGACGGGTCTTCGTGTTTATCGAACAGTACTTCAGTCGCCACCTGCGGAGTGCCCGGACATGAGTTTCGATCAACTGCTGGCACTGGTCCTCGATCCCGATCTGCTGGAACGCTACGGCCCGCGCTTTATCGACGGCCTGCTGGTGACCGGCAAGCTGGTGGCGATTTCCTTCACCCTCGGCGCCCTGCTCGGCATGCTGCTGGCCTTGGCGCGGCTGTCCAACAGCCTGCTGTTGCAACGACTGAGTGCTGGTTACATCTACTTCTTCCGTGGCTCGCCACTGCTGGCCCAGCTGTTCTTGCTGTACTACGGCCTGGGTTCGCTCAAGGGTTTCTGGCAGGACGCGGGGATGTGGTGGTTCTTCCGCGAAGCCTGGTACTGCACGCTGCTGGCCTTCGTCCTCAACACCGCCGCCTACCAGGCGGAGATCTTCCGTGGCGCCCTGCTGGCAGTCGCCCCCGGCCAGTATGAAGCGGCCAAGGCCCTGAGCCTTAAGCGCTCGACCACCTTCTTCAAGGTGATCCTGCCGCAATCGATGATCGTCGCCATCGGCCCGCTGGGCAACGAACTGATCCTGATGATCAAGGCCAGCGCAATCGCCTCGCTGGTGACCATCTACGACCTGATGGGCGTGACCAAGCTGGCCTTCTCGCGCAGTTTCGACTTCCAGATCTACCTGTGGGCCGCCGTGCTTTACCTGCTGATCGTCGAGATCGTGCGCCGCAGCCTGAAACACATAGAAGCCCGACTGGGCCGCCATCTGCACTGATAGCCTGCTGTGAGGACCGTTCCAATGCATTGTCAAACCATCGTTCTGGGCGCCGGCATCGTCGGCGTCAGCACGGCCCTTCACCTGCAGGCCCGCGGTCGCAAGGTCATCCTCATCGACCGCGACGAGCCCGGCAGCGGCACCAGTCATGGTAACGCCGGTCTGATCGAGCGTTCCAGCGTGATCCCCTATGCCTTTCCGCGCGAGCTGTCGAGCCTGCTGCGCTACGGCCTCAATCGCCAGTCCGACGTGCGCTACAGCCTGACCCACGTACCGAAGATCGCGCCCTGGCTGTTCAAGTACTGGCAGAACTCCTCTGCCGCCGGTCTGAAGGTTGCCACCCACGCCATGTTGCCGCTGGTGCAACGCTGCGTGGAAGAACACGACGCGCTGATCGATGCCGCCGGGCTCACCGACCTGGTCAAGGCCAATGGCTGGATCGAGGTGTTTCGCAACGACGCCGCCTTCAGCAAGGCCCAGGCCGATGCACATGCACTGGCGCCCTATGGCCTGAGCTACGAGGTGCTTGATCGCCAGCAACTGCATCAACGCGAAACGGACCTGAGCGACAACGTCGTCGGTGGCATCCACTGGCTCGACCCCAAGACCGTCACCAACCCCGGCGGACTGACCCGTGGCTACGCAGCCCTGTTCGTCAAACGTGGCGGCCAGTTCATCCATGGCGATGCGCGTACCCTGCGCCAGATCGACAGCGAATGGCAAGTCGACAGCCGCCAGGGCCCGATCACCGCACCTGAAGTGGTGATCGCCCTCGGCCCGCAATCGGCAGACCTGTTCAAACCGTTGGGTTATCGCATTCCGCTGGAAATCAAACGCGGCTACCACATGCATTACCAGGGCCGTGACGGTGCCGAACTCAAGCATTCGATCTGCGATGGCCAGGGCGGCTATGTACTCGCGCCGATGGCCCAGGGTATTCGCCTGACCACCGGCATCGAGTTCGCTGCCAGCGGCGACGCGGCCAACGAGATCCAGCTCAAGCGCTGTGAAGCCCTGGCGCGCAAGATCTTCCCCCTTGGCCAGCGCCTCGACGCCCAGCCGTGGCTGGGGCGACGCCCTTGCCTGCCGGACATGCGCCCGGTGATCGGCCCGGCGGCCCGCCACAAGGGCCTGTGGTTCAACTTCGGCCACGCCCATCATGGTCTGACGCTGGGGCCGGTCAGCGGCCGTCTGCTGGCCGAGATGATCACCGGCGAGGCGACCTTTACCGACCCTGCGCCCTACAGCGCGGCACGCTTCAATTGATCGCGGGAGAATAACAATATGACCGCTTCACTGAGCCTTGCAGCAACCAGCCCAGCCCCGCACGCCGACTCGCGCAAAATCGTGGTCAGCATCGAAGGTTTGAACAAACATTACGGCGCCTATCATGTGCTGCGCGACATCAACCTGAGCGTGCGTGAAGGCGAGCGCATTGTCCTGTGCGGGCCTTCGGGTTCGGGAAAATCCACACTGATCCGCTGCATCAACCGCCTGGAAATCGCCGAGAAAGGCCATATCCGTGTCAACGACACGGACCTTGCCCTGACCACCCGCCAGGCCGCGGACGTACGTAGTGAAATCGGCATGGTGTTCCAGCACTTCAACCTGTTCCCGCACATGAGCGTGCTGGACAACTGCACCCTGGCGCCGATGAGCGTGCGCGGTCTGTCGCGCAAGGAAGCGGAGGAACGTGCGCGCTTCTACCTGAACAAGGTGGGTATCGAAAGCCAGGCCAACAAATACCCCAGCCAGCTCTCTGGCGGCCAGCAACAGCGCGTGGCGATTGCCCGGGCGCTGTGCATGAAGCCTAAGATCATGCTGTTCGACGAGCCGACCTCGGCGCTTGATCCAGAAATGGTCGCCGAAGTGCTGGATGTGCTGGTCAAACTGGCGGACACCGGCATGACCATGCTCTGCGTCACCCACGAAATGGGCTTTGCCCGTCAGGTGGCCGAGCGGGTGCTGTTTCTTGATGGCGGGCAGATTATTGAAGATGCCAGCCCTGAAGCGTTTTTCAATAACCCGCAGACTGCGCGGGCCAAGGG
>JBOICD010000423.1:0-3568 GCA_050739855.1 Pseudomonas sp. | reverse complement strand
AGCCCGCTCCCACTGTTCACCCTGTGGGAGCGGGCTTGCCCCGCGATAAACCCCTTAATTTCCGCGCATCACCTGCGCCAGCAGCTCATAGGACCGGATCCGGTCCGCATGCTCATACAGGTCACAGGTGAAGATCAGCTCATCGGCCTGGGTCTGTTCCAGCAAGACATCGAGCTTGGCGCGGATCTTCTTCGGCCCGCCAACCATCGCCAGTCCCAGGAAACCGCCTACCGCCTCGCGTTCATGGGGTAGCCACAGGCCGTCCATGCTTTCTACCGGAGGCCGTTGTACCAGGCTCTGGCCGCGCATCAGGGCAAGAATTCGCTGATACACCGAGGTCGCCAGGTAATTGGCCTGCTCGTCGGTGTCGGCGGCAACCAGTGGCACTCCCAGCATCACATACGGTTTGTCGAGCACTGCCGATGGCTGGAAGTGGTTGCGATAGGTGCGAATGGCCTCGTGCATGTAGCGCGGGGCGAAATGCGAGGCAAAGGCATAGGGCAGGCCGCGCATGCCGGCCAGCTGGGCACTGAACAGGCTGGAACCGAGCAGCCAGATCGGCACGTTGGTGCCATAGCCGGGCACGGCGATGACTTTCTGATCTGCGGTCCGTGGCCCCAGGTAGCGCACCAGCTCTTCGACATCGTCAGGAAAATCGTCAGCACTGCCGGAGCGTTCACGACGCAGGGCGCGGGCAGTCATCTGGTCAGAACCCGGCGCACGGCCCAGGCCCAGGTCGATACGACCAGGATACAGGCTTTCCAGGGTGCCAAATTGCTCGGCAATCACCAGTGGCGCATGGTTGGGCAGCATGACGCCACCGGCACCGACGCGGATAGTCGAAGTGCCACCGGCCAGGTAACCGAGCAGCACCGCGGTGGCCGAGCTGGCGATGCCATCCATGTTGTGGTGCTCGGCGACCCAGAAGCGGTTGTAGCCGAATTTTTCCACGTGCTGCGCCAGGTCCAGCGAGTTGCGCAGGGACTGCGCCGGGCTGCCGTCGGCACGCACCGGGACCAGGTCGAGGGTGGAAAATTTGATGTCCGCAAGTCGCTTCATGGGCAGTTAAGCCTCCTCGGCAGTCAGTTGGCCGGCATTGCGCGATGGCCTTTTCAACTCTGTATGGGCACTTCCTGAGGATTCAATGCCTGGGATGCAATCGAACTGAACTTGCTGGCGCAGCGGCGGGAGGCAGAACCGGGATACCCGCTTGTGGTCAAATAGGTGTCGGCACAATCGCTGCCGTCACAAGGAGCTGTCCCATGATCCGTGTTGCAATTGCTGTGCTGGCTTCGCTACTGGCGACTTCTGCGCTGGCTGCGCCAAAGAATTGCGAAGAGCTCAAGGCCGAGATCGAAGCGAAGATCCAGGCCAATAACGTGAACTCCTACACCCTGGAAATCGTCAAGAACGAGGATGTTCACGACCAGAATATGGTCGTTGGCAGCTGTGAGGGCGGCACCAAGAAGATCATCTACCAGAACAATGATCGCTAGGCGTCAGGGTATGCAGAATTTGTCGTTGGCTTCTTCGGCGACGACCTTGCGTTGCGCGTCGTAGAGATAGGCGCTGGGCTGCATGGCTGGCGCCCGCGCTTCGAGGCGATAGCGCTGGCCGGCTTCGAAGTGGTCGTAGCGCACTTTCAGGTAGCAGGTGCGCTCTACCGGATCGACCGAGAAACCACCGGAATACACCTCGAAATCGAAGCGTACAGTCAGCTCGTGCTTGCCCGGCGTGACCTGGAAGAAGCGTCCGTCGTTGAGGCGCTCGCCATCCAGGCGGTCGGCCATCAGCAACTTGCCGGGCGTCATGGTGTAGAGGTCGACCCAGGCCTGTTTGCTATCAACGGGCGGCAATGGGCTGGCGCAAGCCCCCAGGGTACTGAGGGCAATCAGCATCATTGGCTGGCGCATGGCAAACTCCCGCTTGCAACCTACAAAGCACAAGCATAGCGCCATTCGCGCTATCAGGTGCGCTGGCAGCCCGCCGGTAGCCCTGTACTGACCAGATTTCGCTGCTCGTCATACTGCTTGACCCATGGCCGAAAGCCGATACTGCCGGCTTCGAGCTGATAGCGTTGTCCGGCATTGAAGTCCTTGAATTTCACATTCAGCTGGCAATCACGCCACAGCGGTTCACTGACCGGGCCGATATTGCTCGGGGTCACCGCAAACAGGTAGCGCACGGTGAGCTCGTGGCTGCCTGGCGACACTTCGAAATAGCGTTTGTCGGCCCAGGCCCGGTCGTCGACTTCCACAGCATGCAAGGTATCGTCCTGGCCGGTGGCGAGGTCGATCCAGGCCTGGTTGGGGTCGGGCTGAGGCAACAACAACCCGGCACAGCCGGACAGAAGCAGAAGAGCACTGATGACAAGCAGTGTACGCATGGCAAAACTCCAGCCGGGCAGGATAGTCTTGAAGCTGATGAGCTCTTGAGCGGATGACGGGACGCGGATGCTTCGACTATTTCTTTTATTGCGCTCACGTCATGAGGCACTCGACCCTTTTTTTCGCTACTTGGTTCCCTTGTTGGCGTTCGGGCTGCTCAACGGTTGTTCCAGCATCAGTTACTACGGGCAACTGGCCAGCGGACAGTTACAGCTGTTTCAGGCCCGTCAACCGGTGGCCGAGCTGGTAGCGGACCCAGGCACCCCGGCAAAACTGCGCCAGCATCTGCTTCAGGCCGAACAGGCACGGGCTTTTGCCAGCGCACAACTGAAGCTGCCGGATAACCGCAGCTATCGGGTGTATGCCGACATTGGCCGCCCGTTCGTGGTGTGGAATGTGTTCGCCACCCCGGAGTTTTCGCTCGAACCCCAGACTCATTGCTTCCCGATTGCCGGTTGCGTCGCCTATCGCGGTTACTACAGCCAGGGTGCTGCCCGCGGGGCTGCGGCGTTGCAGAAACAGCAGGGGCTGGATGTCTATGTCGGAGGCGTGGAAGCCTACTCGACCCTGGGCTGGTTCGATGACCCGATCCTCAGCTCCATGCTTGGTTGGGGCGACGAGCGATTGGCCAGCGTTATCTTCCATGAACTGGCGCATCAGCGCCTGTATGTGCAGGACGACACCGCGTTCAATGAGTCCTTTGCCACCTTCGTCGAGCAGCAAGGCACTCGCCAATGGCGTACTGCGCGTGGCCTACCGGCGCAAACGCAGGACGATAGTCAGCAGCGTGACCAGTTCGTTGCGTTGGTGCTGGCCAGCCGGGAGCGGCTCAAGACATTGTATGCAGCACCGCTGAGCGAGTCAGGCAAACGCACGGGCAAACAGGCCGAATTCGAACGTTTGCGGCGGGATTACCGGACGCTGCGTGATAGTCAGTGGGGGGGCAAGGGGCGCTATGACGCCTGGATCAATGCACCGATGAACAATGCCAAGCTGCTGCCTTTTGGTTTGTATGACCAGTGGGTGCCGGCGTTTGCGCAGTTGTTTGCTCAAGTAGGTGGGAACTGGGAGACGTTCTATCAGCGTGTTGAGGCCCTGGGGCGGCTGCCGCTTGGGCAGCGGCATCAGGCTTTGAGAAGCATCGCGGGGCAAGCCCGCTCCCACTGAGATCACCTGGTGGG
>JBOICD010000422.1:0-3573 GCA_050739855.1 Pseudomonas sp. | reverse complement strand
GGCGGTGGTAGGCGGGACTGTCCATGTCGTGGCTCCTTGAATGGTGAATTTTCAAGGTAGCTGTCGAGCGGTGGAGACACCGGACCGAACTGGATCTCAATGTTGCCAATGGCAATTGGAAGCAACCCCGGTGGGAGCGGGCTTGCCCCGCGAAGAGGCCATCACTGCCCACGGAACATTCCCCCTCCCACACAGTCCAACCCTCGTTTCCCCCCGCCTTTACGGCTGACGAGGTCCATTCATGAAACGTTTCGCACTGGTCACCCTGATGACCCTGGCTGCCAGCCCGGTGTTTGCCTTCAACCTCAGCGATGCGGCCAACGCCGTTTCCGCCATGCAAGGCAACAAGGACGGTGCTGCTGTGCAGGCGCCAGCCGCCTCGGCGAATCTGCTCAACACCCTCGGCAGCGAGCTGAAAATCACTCCGGAACAAGCCATCGGTGGCACCGGCGCCTTGCTCGGTCTGGCCCGTAATCAGCTCAGCGGCACTGACTATGAACAACTGAGCAAAGCCGTGCCGGGCCTTGATCTGCTCTCTGGCGAAAACGCCTTGGGCAGCTTGAGCGGGCTGGGCGAGCTGCTCGGCAAAAGCGGCAATTCGTCGGCCCTGAGCAATGCCCTGGGCGGCAACGTCAAAGACACCAATGACCTGAACAACGCCTTCAGTGCCTTGGGCATGGATACCGGCATGATCGGCCAGTTTGCCCCGCTGATCTTGCAGTACCTCGGTCAGCAGGGCGTTACCGGTTCGCTGTTGCAGAGCCTCGGCGGCCTGTGGGGCACGCCGGCTACAGTGCCGTCGGTGTAACGGCGCTCAGGCTGCTTCGGAGAAGTTCACCGTGCGCACCGGGCGGCGGAATCCGCCCGTCAGCACCATCAGGTAGGCCAGGCCCAGGCCGAACCAGCTCAGGCCGATGGTCAGGGTCATGGCCGACAGGCTGGTCCACAGCCACAGGGTCAGGCTCATCCCTACCAGCGGGATCAGGCCATAACGCAGCAACCCGGCCAGGCTGCGGTGGCAAGTGTCGCTGACCAGGTGGGTGCGAATCACCGCCGAGAACGCCACCAGCGCGCCAAAGCTGATCAGCGATGCGAGGGTGGCGAGGTCGATCACCAGCGCCAGCAGCGAAAACGCCGAGACCACCAAGGTCGCGGTGACCGGTGTACCGAAGCGTGGCGAGAGGGTGGCGAACCAGCGTTGTGGCAAGACCTTGTCACGACCCATGGTGTAGAGAATCCGCGA
Source organism: Pseudomonas sp. (assembly GCA_050739855.1). Lineage (GTDB taxonomy): Bacteria > Pseudomonadota > Gammaproteobacteria > Pseudomonadales > Pseudomonadaceae > Aquipseudomonas. Next base: position 2,330 of record JBOICD010000422.1, on the reverse strand, counting down.
TACCGCCGCTTGCGAAGCCAGGGCCGAACCCAGGCTGCCGGCGACGAACGCCGCGGTGAAGAAGTTGGCCAGGAACTGACCACCAGCCTTGAACATGACTTCGTTGGCGGCAGCGTCGGTATTGGCGAAATGGCTGCCTGGCAGCACCAGCTGGCTGATGTAGGCCAGCAGGGTGAACAGCAAGCCAGCACCGAGGGTGGTGAGGATGATAGCCCGTGGCACGTTACGTTCCGGGTCCCTGGTTTCCTCCGCCAAGGTCGACACGGCATCGAAGCCGAGGAACGACAGGCACAGCACCGCCGCCCCCGCCATCAGATGACCGAAGCCCGGCTGGCTACCATCGCCCAGCAAAGGCGAGAGCAGGTCAACGGGTTGCCCGCCGCCCAGGGTCTTGAGCGACAGCGCGACGAACACGCCGATGAAGATGATCTGCGCGCCGACAATCAGGTTGCTGGCCTTGGCTACAGAATGAATACCGAGCACGTTGAGTACGGTAACCAGGGCGATCGATGCGAGGATGATGGTCCAGACCGGGATGCTCGGAAAGGCGATGTTCAGGAACAGGCCAATGAGCAGGTAATTGATCATCGGCAGGAACAGGTAATCGAGCAGCAGCGACCAGCCAGCGAGAAAGCCGACGCTCGGCCCGAACGCCAGGTTGGTGTAGGAGTAGGCCGAGCCGGCGACCGGAAAGCGCCGGACCATGAAGCTGTAGGACGTTGCAGTGAAGAGCATGGCCAGCAGGGTGACCAGGTAGGCGCCGGCGGTGCGTCCCCCGGTGAGTTCGGTGACGATGCCGTAGGTGGTGAAAATGGTCAGCGGGACCATGTACACCAGCCCGAAGAACACCAGGGCGGGAAGCCCGAGGACGCGGCGCAGTTGAGCGGAATCTGCCTGGGCAGCATTGCTGGGTGGGTTGGCCATTGATCGATCCTGGCTTTCTTGTAGTTGTTTGTTGATCGATTTTTATCCAGTTAAAGCGCCAATAGCAAAGAAGATTCCCTTATCTTGATTATTAACGCAGATTTTAATCGGCTATCGCGGGGCAAGCCCGCTCCCACAACTTCCCCCCCACCCTGTGGGAGCGGGCTTGCCCCGCGATCAACCTAGCTCCGCCCGCAAGGCTTCAATCCGCTGATCCTTGTCGCGCCACAGCTGGTTGACCCAGTCCTGCACGGTCTGGCGCAACAGCGGATCGTTTTCGTAGTCGCCATCCCACAACGCCGGGTCCAGCTCGTGCACCTGGATGTCGATGATCACCTTCGGCACTGCGCCACTGAGCAGGTCCCAGAAGCCCGGCGCCTTGTCACCGGGGTAGACGATGGTGACGTCAAGCAAGGCATCGAGCTGTTCGCCCAGCGCCGCCAGCACAAATGCGACACCACCGGCCTTGGGTTTGAGCAGGTGCTTGTAGGGTGACTGCTGGGCCGCGCGCTTGGCTTCGGTGAAGCGCGTACCTTCGAGGTAATTGACTATGGTTACCGGCTGGCGCTTGAACAACTCGCAGGCGGCCTTGGTGATTTCCAGGTCCTGGCCTTTGAGCTGCGGATGTTTGTCGAGAAACGCTTTGCTGTAGCGCTTCATGAACGGGTAATCCAGTGCCCACCAGGCCAGGCCCAGCAGTGGCACCCAGATCAGTTCTTTTTTCAGGAAGAATTTGAAGAAGGGGATACGTCGGTTAAGTACCTGGATCAGCGCCGGGATATCGACCCAGCTCTGGTGGTTGCTGATGGCCAGGTAGGAAGTATCCAGACGCAGGTCATCGGCGCCGCGCACGTCCCACACAGTAGGGATGCACAGACGGAAAATCAGTTTGTCGATTTCAGACCAGGTTTCGGCGATCCACATCACCGTCCATGAGGCGTAGTCACGGTAACGGCCGGGCAGGACCAGTTTGAGCAGGGCAAAGACCAGCAATGGGCCGATCAGGACCAGGGTGTTGAGCAGCAACAGCAAGGTCACAAGAATGCCCGTCAGCAAGCGGCGCATAAGAAAGCTCTTATATTCAAGTAAGCGGCCGGCAATGATAAGCAGCCTATCGGCATACGCCAAATGCTCAGGTCTGCTCGGTTGGGACAAATGTTTCACATTGTGTTGAATAAGCTATTAACGCGAACCTATCCTGCCTTCGCAGTCTAACCACTGTCTTTTCTCAAGGAAGCGCACCCTGTGAAATCTGTACTTGCACTGCTGTCGCTGCTGGCCCTTCCGGTGATGGCTGCCGAGCCGACCCTGTATGGCCGCTACGAATACATCACGCTGCCGGAGTTTGGCGGTGAAACCCTCAAGGCGAAAATGGACACCGGGGCGCTGACCGCGTCGTTGTCGGC
>JBOICD010000421.1:0-3580 GCA_050739855.1 Pseudomonas sp. | reverse complement strand
TTCGCGGGTGACCGGGGCGGTGACATTGGGGTTGCCATCGCGATCACCGCCCATCCACGAGGCAAAACGGATGGGCGCGGCCTCCAGCGGCAAGTGCAGGCCGGTAGCCTCATGCAGGGCCTTGTCGACTTTGCGCAGATGATGGGGAATGGCGTGCCAGAGCGAATGCTCGATCACCGCAAAGCCCCACTTGGCCTCGTCCACCGGGGTTGGCCGGGTGCGGCGGATCTCCTCGGTGTGCCAGGCTTCGGCGATCAGCCGCTGCAGACGTTCACGGATCTGCTCGCGTTCGGCGGGAATCAGGTCGCGATGATCCTGGGCGGCCAATTGTGCGGCGATCGCATCGTACTTCTGGATCAGCGTACGGCGCGCCACTTCGGTGGGGTGGGCGGTCAGCACCAGCTCGATATTCAGCTTGCCGAGCTGCCGCGCCAGCGCATCGTCACTGTGCCCGGCCGCCTTGAGCCGTGCCAGAAGTTCGGGCAGCACCCGCGCCTCGAAAGGATCGGCCTGGCCGGCGTCGCGGCGGCGAATCAGCTGATACTGTTCGGCGATGTTGGCCAGGTTGAGGAACTGGTTGAAGGCCCGCGCCACCGGCAGCAGCTCGTCTTCAGCCAGGTCGTTGAGGGTCGAACTCAGCTGTTCGGCAGCTCCGCTACGATCGGCCTTGGCGCTGCGCCGGATGTCTTCGATTGTTTGCAGGAACGCTTCGCCGTGCTGCTCACGAATGGTGTCCCCCAACAATTCGCCCAACAAATGAACATCTTCACGCAAGCGCACATCGATATCAGTCATCAGCCTTGTCTCCGGCATTCCTGGAAAACCGCTCTGGTCCCAGAGTGCCCCAGTACCGGTCATGCTTTCAAGGCAGACCAAAGACGCCACAGTAGCTACGCTGAAATCAGAGCCCTGAGTATTGATGAGGTGATCATGAAAATTCGTGAGCTTGCCCGGCACTGGGAACAGAACGCCAAAGGCCGTCTCAGCCCCACCGGCCATGTTCTGCATCTGGATGTGGAGTCGGCGGCGCGTCTGGCCGCCCTGGCTGAAATGTACCCCAAGCGCCGCCCCGAAGAACTGCTCGGCGAACTGCTGGGGGCGGCCCTTGAAGAACTGGAAGCGAGCTTTCCCTATATCCAGGGCCAGCAGGTGATCGCCACTGATGAAGAGGGCGATCCGCTCTATGAAGATATTGGCCCGACCCCACGCTTCCTGGCCTTGTCACGTCGTTACCTGCAGGACATGAGCAAATCGACCCATTGACGGCCATCGCGGGGCAAGCCCGCTCCTACAGGTGATCTCCCGGTGGGAGCCGGCTTGCCCCGCGATGCTGTTACTCCTGAACCTGCTGCGGCGTCTCCTGCCCCAGGCAGCGCACCGCCTGCTTCTTGCTGTCCACCAGCACCCCGGTCAGGCCCTTCTGCGAGGTGTCGAAAAGCACTAGAACGCCATCAACGCACTGAGCCACCTGGTTGGCCGGCTTCAGCGAGATCTTGTAATCCTCCCCCGGCACCGTCTTGAGCATGGTGAAATCGGATAGCAGCAGCGCATCTTCAGGTTTGGCGAAATGCAGATAGCCGTAATACCAGAGTGCGCCAACCGTACCGATGATGCTGCAGACACCGGTGATGATCAGGGGAATTGCGTTACGTTCTTCACTCATTGTGACGTCTCGTCAGGGTAATTGGGGACTTCGGCCAAACGCCGCAGCCCATTGAAATGTTCCGGGTCATCGAGAAAGCGCAGCATCACCTGGCGCCAGGTGCGGTCGGCAAAGGTCTGTACATGGCCGCCCCGGGTCAGTTGCAGCACGCGTGGTGGCGGGGCCGCCTGGTACAGCTGGATGCCGTTGGCCAAGGGCACGATCGGGTCGTCGATGCTGTGGAAAAACAGCTTCGGTGATGACTTGAGCCGGGTAATCGAATGAATCGCGCTGTCGCCATCGGGCACCAGCCACGACAATGGCACCTGAAATGGCCAGGTCATCCATGAATTGCTCAGGGCAAAACGCCCGACCTGACGGTAACTGGCCGGCACGCCATCGAACACCATGGCCTTGAAGCGCTTGCCCTGCTCAGGGTGCCGGGCCAGGTAATGAATGGCCATGGCGCCGCCCAGGCTCTGCCCGAGCAGCACTTGCGGCTTGCCCTGCACTTCAGGTGCCTGGTCCAGCCACGCCAGTGCCGCGGCAATGTCCTGGTAAACCTCCGGCAACGCCGGCTTGCCCTGGGACAGCCCATAACCGCGGTAGTCCAGCAACAGCACCTGATAGCCCTGCTCCGGCAGCCACCAGCTGCCACCCAGATGCCAGGCCAGGTTGCCACCGTTGCCATGCAGGTGCAGCACCGTGCCCTTGACCTCGACGCCGGCCTTGGCCGGTAACCACCAGCCGTGCAGGCGCGTGCCGTCCGCTGCGGTGAGCGTCAGGTCACGGTACTCAAGTTTGGCCTTCTGCGGGGTGAACGGCTGGCCAGGCTCGGGGTAGAACAGCAGCGAACTGCAACCGCCCAGACTCAGCAACACCAGCAGCAGGCCGAAAAAACCGCGCCCTGCTTCAGAGAATGTTCGAATAATCGGCTTCAATCCGGTCCAGGCTCAGGTGGTTGAGGAAGTTGGAGAAACACATCCAGGCCGACAGCGCGTTGAGGTCACGAAACTGCTCCGGCAGGTACTTGGGGGGTTCCACCAGGCCTTCATCGACCAGTTGGCGCAAGGTGCGCATGTCCTCAAGGGTGGTCTTGCCGCAGAACAGCAAGGGGATCTGTTCGAGCTTGCCCTTGCGCACGGCCAACTGAATATAGTTGTAAACCATGATGAAGCCCTTGAGGTAGGACAAGTCCTTGGTAAATGGCAAGCCATTGGGTACCGAACCACGGAACACCCGGCTGGCATTGCCATAGCTTTCCGGCATGTCGAAGCCCTGGGCGCGGAAGAACTCGTAGACCTGCATGAAGTCGGCACCCTCCTCGACCATGTGAATGGCGCGGGTGCGGTTGGTCAGCTTGCGCAGGCGACTCGGGTAGGAGGCAAAGGCAATGACCTCCATGAGAATCGCCAGGCCCTCCTGGGTCACGGTCGACGAGGGCGGACCCTTGGCCAGGAAAGTGCAGATCGGCTGGTTCAGGCCGTTGAGGGTGGTGCCCACGTGCACCAGCCCCTCATGCACCTCCAGCGCGCGTACGTCGCGGCTATTGAACATGGCGTCGGCGCGAATCTTGATGTAGTCGGCCCCGGCGGCGGCATCGGCGACGATGCCATCAGACTCGAACACCCGGATGGTGTCCTCAGCCTCGTTGAACACCTTGTTCAAGCGGCCCTGGAGCATTTCCACCGCCTGTTTGGCGGTGAGGTTCTTCGGTTCGTCCTTGAGGTCGCCACGGCCGTCGATGTTGTTCAGGTAGTCGGAAAGCATCAGGCCGAGGTCGGCCAGGGTCGGATCACCGGCATGGAAGGCATCGGACGCTGCGCCATACAGTTCCTGGGAGATCAGGCCGAAATCCTCGGTACCGCGCGCTTCGAGCATGCGCACCACCATGCGGTACTCCTTGCACATGCGCCGCATGATCTGCCCGACCGGGTT
>JBOICD010000420.1:0-3585 GCA_050739855.1 Pseudomonas sp. | reverse complement strand
ATCCTGGCCAAGGCGCAGGCCAACAAAGACAACCCGCAGATGCACGTGATGTTCCTGGACGACGGCATCATGTACCGAGCCATCGGCATGGGCCTGTGCGAGAAGATGCAGCCCAGCCCTGTGCTCAATGACCTCTTCCCCACGGCCCGCTTCAAGGGCGACATGGCTGCCGGCGTCAACGTCGGCATGACGGGCCTGGCCTACAACAAGAAGATGTTCACCGAAAAAGGCTGGGCAGCGCCCACCTCCTGGATGGACCTGGCCGACCCCAAGTTCAAGGGCAAGGTCGTGTTCCAGTCGCTGTCGTCTTCCACCTTCGGCCTGCACGGCTTCCTGCTGTTTAACCGCATCCAGGGCGGCACCGACAAGAACGTCGAGCCCGGCTTCAAGGCCTGGCCCACCACCATAGGCCCCAACGTGCTCGAGTACATCCCCAGCTCGGCCAAGCTCGCCGAGATGGTGCAAACCGGCGAGGCCGCCATGTTCCCGCTGACGCCCACCGCCGTCGGCGTGCTGAAAGACAAGGGCCTGCCGGTCGAGTATGTGCAGCCCAAGGAAGGCTCCGCCGTGCTCACCGTGGGCGAATGCGTGATCGCCAGGAACAGCGAGCCCGCACTGGCCCACAAGCTGGCCCAGTACCTGCTGTCGCCGGAAGCCCAGGCCGCCGCCCTCGAGCACGGCGACCAGATTCCGTCCAACGCCAAAACCAAGGCTTCAGGCACCGCCGCCGCGCTGGTCAAGCAGATGAACGACTACATGAAGACGGCAGTCACGGTCGACTGGGACGTGATCAACGAAAACCGCCCGGCGTGGAATGCGCGGTGGAACAAGACGGTTGAGCGTTGATTTGCTGATTCGGTGAGCGTGTGGCTGGCTGGGTGTGAAGCGTCAAGAAGTTATTCATTGACTATTGACGAATTGCGGCGAGAAATGGGGACGACATCGCCAACGCCCTGATGGGGGGCGGTGCCAAACCCCCGCCGAATCTTCGCAAATGGCTGAAAAAATGCTGGCAAGCGCGGGCCTGAAAGACCGCATCCATCACCGCCCATCCGAACTCTCAGGCGGCGAGCGCCAGCGCGTGGCCATTGCGCGCGCGCTGGTCACGCAGCCCGCCTGCGTGCTGGCAGACGAGCCAACCGGCAACCTGGACCGGATCACCGCCGACGGCGTGTTTGAACTGATGCTGCAACTGGCGCGTGATTTCGGCACGGCGTTTGTGTTCGTGCTCGTCACGCATGATGAAACGCTGGCGATGCGGTGCGGGCGGCGTTTCGGGTCGGCGTCGGGGCGGTTGTCGGAGTGGGGCTGACGCGAGTAACAGCCCACTATTTACCGTTGGCTGTCCGCTCAATGGAAAGATTGGGCGTCAATGCGCTGCGTGGGGTACGTCAAACGCCAGGATCGACAAGAACAGTTCCCGATTTTTGTCGTCTTTGTGAGAGAAACAGTATCGAAAGACAGTGTTTGTTGAGCCATTCAACTCTCGCTTGAAGTTCTGGTGTGTCTTCGCGGTTTCGGAAATGGCGGTCAGCACACGCGAAAAATCCTTGTTCCGATTGAAGACAACGACAGCGACTTTTGTGTCTCTCCAAGATGCGTACCCCAGCAGTTGATCAATGGTGTCGATAAGCATCTTCGGCCCTGACCAGAACTTGCACTCTGCAATGAAGATGTTTCGGCCTTCTGACCGAACCAGGATGTCTGTCTTGCCTTGGTAATTGAACGTCTCGCCAGTTGCCTGTCCTTCGTAGTGGCCATTCAACTGAACCAAGAAATGTGAACGGATCGACTCCTCGTCCATAGTCACGAATGCCGAGGGGCTGCGTTCCATCACTTGGACCATATTTTGAAGAACACCCAGGATGTGCTCATAGTCAGCATTAGAAAGGGTCGGCTCAGGTTTGTATGGCACTGAGCTGGCCGGTGGCAGGGTTGGCGCAATCTTCTTCCGAACTTCGGGTGCCGCAAATGTCTGTTGCATTCCCGGACGCTCTTTCATTTTGAATCCGAGGCCGCCAACAAGGTTGAGATCTGCAAGCAATTTTTGACGACGCGATTCGATTGCGGATCGGGCCTGGCTTGGCAGTTGTATTTGCAGTCCTGCCGCATTCCCGCGGAGGGTGGAAAGGTGACTTTGGATTTCACGGACCGTGCCGTCGATCTCGCTGCGCACCCTGTCGGCATTAAGATCGGTTCCGACGATGCGCAACACGAGAGTACTCCCGCGCACTTCCGCATGAGGGGGACTCATTGTGTAAGAGGTTGGTTGTATCTTGAATGCCTCTGCCTCACCCGTGAAAGGTATCTCTACCTCAACTTCGGTGCCTGTGATGTGGATAGCCCTGCTCCGATCGAATATCATTCGATTCCGATCTCGGCTGACGTCGATCTTCGCCTCCCGTTGGTCGACGACGATTTCGTCAGTGAGGAGTGACGGAATTTCAATTTGAAATTTCTGCTCAAAGTGGATTGCAAGATCGTCTACCGACGTGTTGAGTAGGCGGTTTCCGTCCATGGCCTCGATGGCCTTTCGCATCTCTTGCAGCTGGTGCCGTTCCACGTCGTGCCAGTTGACCTTGGAGAATAAAAACTCGTGATCTCTCATGTTTAAAGTCCTCGGTTCTTGATGCCCAACACTTCAACCGGCGCAAAGATTTTCCCCGCCGTCTGCAACCTTCTGACCGAAGGACTTGTGCGTGTGGAAGTCGGAGTTCAGAACGGTGCAAGCACGGATAGACGCTTCCGCTATCGACCACAAGATCGCTCTCATGGGCGTATACCTCGAATGGAGGCGTTTGGAATTTCAAAGTGCTGAAGGAACTCGTTCAGTCTGTCAGCGCGCACCACAATCACAGTGTTCTCCCGACGATAGTCCGGGTCGTCGTGCCGAAGCCAGTCCGCCGAACTCAGATCGGCAGGTCGCATTGAGAACTGTTTTCGGACACGAACGAACGGCACATCCTTTATGTTCGCTTCCTTAAGCGTGCCATCCTCAACAGAGAGATGGTTTACGTCGAACGAGGCTACCTTCAGTTCGGCCGTTGTCACAACGACGTTGAAGTACATGCGCATGTTCTCTTCGTGCTCACGCGGGTAGTCGCGCTCCTGTAACGCCAGCGCTTCCGTTGAAGAGATGAGTTCACCTGCAACTCGTTCCAAGTAGGTGTTCTTGTCGTTTGTGGTTTGCCCGCGAACCGCACAGAACTTCGCCTCAGGCGACGCTGGATCAATCGGAATATCATGCCAGCCGAATAGACTGATCTGACACCCAACGTAATGCGAAGCCCACGCTTTGCAGTGACGCCGTGGATTTGAAGTACCTTCGGTATTGAAGAAGAGCCAAGTGGCATTTCGAACGCGCTTGCATTCGACTACGAGGTTGGCGAAGTTGTGTTGATCTCGAAGCACTAGGTCGATGAATCCAGATTGATCGTCTGCGGGATTGTGCCAACCATGCTCTGTGTGGACGACGCGCCAGCCATGAGTGCCCCTGGCTGCCGTAACAGAATGCTGCACTGCAATCTGCAGCGGGAACCCCGAGTCGTTTGCAATTCGAAGGGCTTCCGGATCAGTCGCCATGGG
>JBOICD010000419.1:0-3587 GCA_050739855.1 Pseudomonas sp. | reverse complement strand
CCATGGGGCCAGATGTCCTACTGGGGTGCCCAGGTGATCATCTCGCTGTTCGGCGCGATTCCAGTGATCGGCGATGACCTGACCCAGTGGATCCGTGGTGACTACCTGATCTCCGGCATCACCCTGAACCGCTTCTTCGCCCTGCACGTTGTGGCCCTGCCGATCGTCATTCTCGGCCTGGTGGTGCTGCACATCCTGGCACTGCACGAAGTGGGTTCGAACAACCCGGATGGCGTCGATATCAAGAAGCTCAAGGACGAGAACGGTGTGCCGCTTGATGGCATTGCCTTCCACCCTTACTACACCGTCAAGGACATCGTCGGCGTCGTCGTGTTCCTCTTCGTGTTCTGTGCAGTGGTGTTCTTCTTCCCGGAAATGGGCGGTTATTTCCTGGAAAAACCGAACTTCGAGCAGGCTAACGCCTTCAAGACCCCTGAGCACATTGCCCCGGTCTGGTACTTCACGCCGTTCTACGCGATCCTGCGGGCGGTTCCGGACAAGCTCCTCGGCGTTATCGCCATGGGTGCCGCGATTGCCGTGCTGTTCGTCCTGCCATGGCTCGACCGCAGCCCGGTCAAGTCCATGCGTTACAAGGGCTGGATGAGCAAGGCCTGGCTGGTGCTGTTCTGCATCTCGTTCGTGATCCTCGGCGTGCTCGGCGTACTGGCACCCACCCCGGGCCGTACGCTGCTGTCGCAGGTATGCACCTTCCTGTATTTCGCCTACTTCCTTCTGATGCCGTTCTACACCCGGCTTGAGAAGACCAAACCGGTTCCGGAAAGGGTGACTGGCTGATGAAAAAGCTATTTGCAGTATTGATTCTGGCAGTGATGCCCTCGCTGACCTTTGCGGCCTCTCAAGGCGTTGCGCTGGACAAGGTCGATATCGATCTGACCGACAAGGCCGCCATGCAGGATGGCGCGCGCACCTTTGCCAACTATTGCATGGGTTGCCACAGCGCCAAGTTCCAGCGTTATGAGCGGGTTGCTGACGATCTGGGCATTCCTCACGAGCTGATGCTCGAGAAGCTGGTGTTCACCGGCGCCAAAATTGGCGACCACATGAAGATCGGCATGAAACCTGACGATGCCAAGACCTGGTTCGGCGCCGCGCCACCTGACCTGACCCTGGTTGCCCGGGTGCGTGGCACCGACTGGCTGTACAGCTACCTGCGCAGCTTCTACGAAGACAAGTCGCGTCCGTACGGGGTGAACAACAAGGTTTTCCCTAACGTCGGCATGCCTAACGTGCTGGTTGGCCTGCAAGGCAATCAGGTCATCGGTTGCAAACAGGTGCAGACCGAAGTCGATGGCAAGAAGCAATTCGACCCGCTGACAGGGTCGCCGTTGACTCATGAAGCATGTGACCAGCTGACCGTGGAGCCGAAATCCGGTACCCTGACCGCAGAGCAGTTCGACGAGAAGGTCAAGAACCTGGTGACCTTCCTGGCCTATTCGGCCAACCCGGTCAAACTGGAAAGTCAGCGCATCGGCACTTACGTGCTGCTGTACCTGGCCTTCTTCTTCATATTCGCTTATCTGCTCAAGCGCGAATACTGGAAGGACGTGCACTGATCACGCAGTAGTTTCTGGTAGTTGAACGCGCCCTGGGGGGCCTCTGGATAACGGAGGTTCCCGCAGGGCGCGTTTGCATTTGCAGCTTCTATAATTTCATCTGCGAGGAGGACCACTATGGGCGTGACCAACCGGTTAGCCTGCTACTCCGACCCCGCTGACCATTATTCTCATCGGGTGCGCATCGTTCTCGCCGAGAAGGGTGTCAGCGTCGAGATCATCAATGTCGATCCCGGACGCTTGCCGCCCAAGCTGGTCGAAGTGAACCCCTATGGCGGCGTGCCGACCCTGGTCGATCGTGACCTGGCGCTGTACGAGTCGACGGTGGTGATGGAATACCTCGACGAACGTTACCCGCACCCGCCGCTGTTGCCGGTTTACCCGGTGGCCCGGGCCAACAGCCGGCTGTTGATTCATCGTATCCAGCGCGACTGGTGTGCACTGGTTGACCTGATTCTCGATCCGCGCAGCAAGGAAGCCGCCCGCGTCCAGGCCCGTAAAGAGTTGCGTGAAAGCCTGACCGGCGTGTCGCCATTGTTTGCCGACAAACCGTGCTTCCTCAGTGAGGAGCAAAGTCTGGTTGATTGTTGTCTACTGCCCATACTCTGGCGCTTGCCAGTGTTGGGTATTGAACTGCCGCGGCCGGCCAAGCCGTTGCTCGATTACATGGAGCGACAGTTTGCCCGCGAAGCTTTCCAGGCAAGCCTGTCCGCTGCTGAACGTGAAATGCGCTAGGTTTTAAGGAGCTGTCGATGAACTCCAGTCGCCCCTATTTGGTACGTGCACTCTATGAGTGGATCGTGGATAACGACTGCACCCCGCACATGCTGGTCAACGCCGAGTACCCGAAGGTGCAGGTGCCCCAGGGCTTCGCCAGTGATGGCCAGATCGTCCTGAACATCTCACCCAATGCCGTACGTCACCTGCACATGGATAACGACGCTGTGAGCTTCGAGGGGCGCTTTGGTGGGGTTGCCCATACTCTGTTCGTGCCTGCGGGTGCGATTCTCGGCATTTATGCCCGGGAAAATGGCCAGGGCATGGTCTTCGAGCTTGAGCCGCCGGTGCTTGAGGATGATGAATATGAAGAGGACGAAGGTGTCGAGCCGGACGACGACGGCCCGCCTGCTGGTGGGCAGCCGCCACGGCCAAGCGGGCGTCCGAGCCTGAAGGTGGTGAAGTAACAAAAAAGGCGATCCTGGTGGATCGCCTTTTTTCTGTACGCTGTCCCGGTGGCAGCGGGCTTGCCCCGCGAAGCGGTGTGGCCGACAGCCCGCAATCGCGGGGCAAGCCCGCTCCCACCGGTGGTGTGGCACCCAATGCACTGCGCCATTCTCTGGGGCGTCTGCCCGAAAAGGTGTGCACCTCGGTCAGGGCTGGGCGCGTTATTCGGATTACAGCTCGGTGATGGTGCGAACCTGGTCCTTGTTGACGCGGGTCACTTTGCCATCCAGCTGTTCGAACTCGTAGAAGCCGGAGCTGCGCTCAAAGCGAGGCGCATCGACTGCCTGGAGCTCGCGGCCGTCGTTGAGGGTGATCAGGCTAGGGCTGGAGCAGCCGGCCAGGGTGGCGAAGGCGCCGATCAGAAGAGTCGACAGCAGGCCGTTTTTCATGGGGATTTCCTTGGGAATTATCGCGGGGCAAGCCCGCTCCCACTGTAGGAGCGGGCTTGCCCCGCGAAAGGTATTGAATCAGTCGATGTATTCGAACAGCTTGACGATCTTCTGCACACCCGACACGCCCTGCACCAGGTTGGTGGCGCGGGTGGCTTCCTGTTGGGTCAGCAGGCCGAGCATGTAAACAATGCCGTTCTCGGTGATCACCTTGATTCGCGAACCGGGAATGTTGTTGTCGGTGAGCATCTGCGCCTTGATCTTGGTGGTCAGCCAGGCGTCGTTGTTGCGCGCCAGGATCGAGGAAGGCGGCAGTACCTGCAGTTCGTTATGCACCTTTTTCACCCGCTGGACCTGGCCTGCGGCTTGTTCGGCCAGGCTCTTGAGGTCGGCGCGCGGG
>JBOICD010000418.1:0-3597 GCA_050739855.1 Pseudomonas sp. | reverse complement strand
CAGGGGTGGTGATGAAGCCTGTGGGAGCGGGCTTGCCCCGCGATAGCTTCAGCGCGAGTAGCGCTCCTGCCCCCACGCCAAAACCGTCTCCAGCAACTTCTTCAACACCACCTGGGTCGGCTGCGCCAGATCCTCGCGATACCTGAACGGCTCGACCTCTTCCATATAGGTACTCTGCGCCAGCTCCAGTTGCACCGCATGGATGTTGTTGGCCGGGTCGCCATAGTGACGGGTGATATGCCCGCCCTTGAAGCGGCCGTTGAGTACATGGCTGTACTGCCCGGCCTCAGCGCAGACACCCTGCAGACGCTCGGCCAGCTGCGGATCGCAACTGGCGCCATTGAAGGTGCCGAGGTTGAAGTCCGGCAACTTGCCTTCGAACAGATGCGGGATGTGCGACCGGATCGAGTGCGCATCCCACAGCAGTGCGTAGCCAAATTGCTCGCGCAGGCGCGCCAGCTCACGACGTATCGTGTCGTGATAAGGACGCCAGATGCCCTCCAGGTACTCCGCCCGCTCTTCTGCCGACGGCTCCTTGCCGGCCTGGAACAGCGGCTCGCCTTCGAACAGGGTAGCCGGGTACAGGCCCGTGGTAGCACCGGCATACAACGGTTTGTCATCGTCTGGACGGTTCAGGTCGATGACAAAGCGTGAGTACTCGGCGGCCACCACGCTGGCCCCCAGCTCACGGGCAAAATCGTAAAGCTGCGGAATATGCCAGTCGGTATCGGGCAGGCTCTGCGCCTGCGCCACCAGCCCGGCCTTGACCACCGGTGTCAAACGCAGGCCGGCATGAGGCATGCTGATCAGCAGCGGCAGGCCGCCTTGGTGAAAACTCAGTACCTTGTCCATAGGCGCTCCTTCAATTGAAAATTTCGCGGCCCAGACGTACCACCCGCTTGGGCAGGTCGCCGCCCAGCCAATAGCACAGGTCCGCCGGACGCTCGATCTGCCAGGCAACAAAGTCCGCCACCTTACCGACTTCCAGCGAGCCATGACTGTGGCCCAGTCCCAACGCGCTGGCGGCATGCGTGGTAACGCCTGCCAGAGCCTCTTCCGGGGTCATGCGGAACAGGGTGCAGGCCATGTTCAGCATCAGCCGTAGCGACAGCGCCGGCGAGGTACCGGGGTTCAGGTCGGTGGCGATGGCAATCTTCACCCCGTGTTTGCGCAGGGCATCCATCGGTGGCAGTTGGGTCTCGCGCAAAAAGTAAAACGCACCGGGCAACAGCACCGCCACGGTTCCGGCCGCGGCCATGGCGATGGCATCGTCCTCGGTCATGAACTCCAGGTGATCGGCCGACAGCGCCTGGTAGCGCGCCGCCAGGCTGGAGCCTGCCAGAGACGACAGTTGCTCGGCATGCAGCTTGACCGGCAGTTTCAGCTCACGCGCCTTGATGAACACCCGCTCGACCTGGGCCGGGGAGAACGCCAGGTATTCGCAGAACGCATCCACGGCATCAACCAGCCCCTCGGCCGCCAGTGCCGGAAGCATCACGTCGCAGATATGGCTGATGTAATCGTCAGCCCGATCCTTGTACTCCGGCGGCAAAGCATGGGCAGCAAGGCACGTACTGCGCACAGTCAGCGGCAACTCTTCACCGAGGCGGCGAATGACCTTGAGCAGCTTGCGCTCGCTGGCCAGGTCCAGGCCGTAGCCGGACTTGATCTCCAGGGTGGTGACGCCATCACGCATCAACGCCTGGACCCGCTGGCGGGCACTATTGAACAGTTCATCTTCGCTGGCAGCCCGGGTCGCCCGCACGGTGCTGGCAATGCCACCACCCTGGGCGGCGATCTCGGCATAGCTGACCCCTTGCAGGCGCTGCTCGAACTCGCCGCTGCGATTGCCACCGAACACCGCGTGAGTATGGCAATCGACCAGCCCCGGAGTGACCCAGGCACCGCCCAGGTCCACGTTTCTGTCAGCGCTCAGGGCCGGCAGCGACTGGCGCGGGCCGATCCACTCGATGTGGCCGGCGCTGGTGATGATCGCCGCGTCCTCGATGCTCGAGTACGTGCCGTGGGCCATGCTCGCCACATGGCAGTGCTGCCAGAGGGTTCTCATGCAATGTCTCCGTTTTTAGCGCTGAAGTTGGGACGGATCCTGGGCCAGCGGCACTTCGCCCTTCGCTGCCCGCGGCTTGCACCACAACAGGTAGGAGGCGACCAGGAACAGCACCCAGACTACACCGACCAGCAGTGCTGCCTGAGTGTCAGGGAAGTAGCCGAGCACGCCGAACACGAACAGCATGAAGGCAATCGCCGCTGCCGGGCCGTAAGGCCAGAACGGCACCGGGAACTTCAGTTCGGCGACTTCTTCTCGGCTCATGCTGCGCCGCATGGCAACCTGGGTCACCAGGATCATCAACCAGACCCAGACGGTCGCAAAGGTGGCGATCGAGGCAATCAGCAGGAACACGTTTTCCGGAATCAGGTAGTTGAGTACCACGCCGCCGAGCAAGGCCGCGCCCATGACCAGCACGGTCATCCACGGCACGCCGTGACGGGAAATTTTCGCGAAGCCTTTCGGCGCATGCCCCTGCTGGGCCAGGCCGTACATCATGCGGCCAGCGCCGAAGATATCGCTGTTGATGGCCGACACCGCCGCCGAGATCACCACGATGTTCAGCACCGTCGCCGCCGAGCCGATCCCGAGGTTACTGAAGATCTGCACGAACGGGCTGCCCTGGCTGCCGATCTGCGGCCATGGGTACAGGCACATCAGCACGAACAGGGTCAGTACATAGAACAGCAGGATGCGCATCGGCACGGCGTTGATCGCCTTGGGCAGCACGCGCTGCGGGTCCTTGGCCTCACCGGCGGTGATGCCGATGATTTCGATGCCACCAAAGGCAAACATCACCACGGCGAAGGAAGCGATCAGACCGCCAATGCCATTGGGCATGAAGCCGCCATGGTCGAACAGGTTGCTGATACCCACGGCATTGCCGGCACTGGCGTTGTTCAGGCCGAAAATCATGATGCCGAAGCCGGCCAGGATCATCGCGACAATGGCACCGACCTTGAGCAGCGACAGCCAGAATTCCATTTCGCCGAAGACTTTGACGTTACACAGGTTCAGACCGCCAATGAGGAAGACGATGCCCAGCACCCAGATCCAGCGGGCAACTTCGGGAAACCAGAAGCCCATATAAATGCCGAAAGCGGTCACATCGGCAATACAGACGATGATCATTTCAAAGGCATAGGTCCAGCCCAGGACGAAACCCGACATCGGTCCCAGATAGGTGGTGGCATAACTGCCGAACGAGCCGGAGACCGGGTTGTGCACGGCCATCTCGCCGAGGGCGCGCATGACCATGAACACCGCGGCGCCGCCGATCAGGTAGGCCAGCAGTACGGCCGGCCCGGCCATCTGAATGGCTGCAGCAGAGCCGTAGAACAACCCGGTACCGATTGCCGAACCTAGCGCCATAAAACGAATGTGTCGCGCGGTCAGCCCGCGCTTGAGACCTTGAGCTTCTTGCATGTCACGTCCTTATTTTTGTTCTGGTCGTGAGAATGATCAGGCTGTTTCGTCGAGCATCGCGGGGCAAGCCCGCTCCCACAGCAGAAAATTGATCTCTGTGGGAG
>JBOICD010000417.1:0-3621 GCA_050739855.1 Pseudomonas sp. | reverse complement strand
TCCTGTGGGAGCGGGCTTGCCCCGCGATAGAGCTGTTACTGCCCGGTATAGATCTGGTCGAACACGCCACCGTCGTTGAAGTGGGTCTTCTGCACGGTGCGCCAGTCACCGAAGGTCTTCTCCACCGAGAGGAAATCGACTTTCGGGAAACGGTCGGTGTACTTGGCCAATACCGCCGGATCACGCGGGCGCAGGTAATTGTTGGCGGCGATTTCCTGGGCCTCTGGCGACCACAGGTATTTCAGGTACGCCTCGGCCGTGGCGCGGCTGCCTTTTTTCTCCACCACTTTGTCGACCACGGTCACCGGTGGCTCGGCTTCAGCAGAGACGCTCGGGTAGATCACCTCGAACTGATCGCGGCCGAACTCGCGGGCGATCATTTCGGCTTCGTTCTCGAAGGTCACCAGCACGTCGCCGATCTGGTTGGTCATGAAGGTGGTGGTGGCGGCACGGCCACCGGTATCGAGCACCGGCGCCTGTTTGAACAGCTTGCCGACAAATTCCTTGGCCTTGTTCTCGTCACCGCCATTCTTCAGGACATAGCCCCAGGCCGAGAGGTAGGTGTAGCGGCCGTTACCGGAGGTTTTCGGGTTCGGGACGATGACCTGGACGCCGTCCTTGAGCAGATCAGGCCAGTCTTTGAGGGCCTTGGGGTTGCCTTTGCGGACGATGAACACGGTCGCCGAGGTGAACGGCGCGCTGTTGTTCGGCAGGCGGGTAACCCAGTTGTCCGGCACAAGCTTGCCGTTGTCGGCCAGGGCATTGATGTCGGTGGCCATGTTCATGGTGATGACGTCAGCCGGCAGGCCATCGATCACCGAGCGTGCCTGCTTGCTCGAACCGCCGAAGGACATCTGCACGGTGATTTTCTCTTTGTGCTCGGCTTCCCAGTGTTTCTGGAAGGCAGCGTTGTAGTCCTTGTAGAAGTCGCGCATCACGTCATAGGAGACGTTCAGCAACGGCGCCGGGGCGGCTTGGGCCAGGGAGCCCAGGGCGAGGCCGGCGGCCAGAAGCGAGGCACTAAAGAGTTTTTTCACTGCGCATTCCTTGTTCGAATTGGCGTTAAAGGCATTATGCCAGCGACTATAGCGGTTGGGCCTTAGGCGCTAAAAGATTAAAAAGTACTTTGCTTATTCCATTCTCTTGAATAGTGCATTGCCACAGCGCGAGCAGAAGGCTGCGCCGTGCTCATGGTGGCCTTTGCGGCACACCGGGCAGTCGTGCTTGAGCTGTTCACCGCGCATGGCATTGGCCAGTTCAGCGGTGAAGATCCCGGTGGGCACGGCAATGATCGAGTAACCGGTGATCATCACCATCGAGGAAATCACCTGGCCAAGCGGGGTTTTCGGCACGATGTCGCCAAAGCCGACTGTGGTCAGGGTGACAATCGCCCAGTAGATCCCTTTGGGAATGCTGGTAAAGCCATGCTCGGGGCCTTCGACCACATACATCAGGGTGCCGAACACCGTTACCAGGGTCGAGACACTGACCAGAAAGACAATGATTTTCTGCTTGCTGCCTTGCAATGCCGCGAGCAGGTAATGCGCTTGTTTCAGGTAGGGGCTGAGCTTGAGCACGCGAAAGATCCGCAACATGCGGATAACCCGGATGATCAGCAGGTACTGGGCGTCGCTGTAGTACAAGGCAATGATCCCCGGCACGATCGCCAGCAGGTCGACCAGGCCGTAGAAGCTGAAGGCATAGCGCAACGGCTTGGGTGAGCAGTACAGGCGCACCAGGTACTCGGCGAGAAAGATCGCGGTGAAGCCCCACTCGATCAAGGCCAGCAGCCCGGCGTAGTTCTGGTGGACTTCGTCGATGCTGTCCAGAACCACAATGATCAGGCTGGCGAGGATGATCAGCAGCAGGATGCTGTCAAAGCGTCGGCCAGCGACGGTGTCGGTTTGAAAAACGATGACATAGAGCCGCTCACGCCAGCTCAAAGGGGTATCCATGCTCAGCTCCATTTCACGATGGAGCTGAGCCTAGGGGCAGCGCCTCAGCTATGCAAGCGACCGGCACGGCGGGCAAGTGGCTGGCGCATCAGGCGCTGGCCGATCAGCACCAGCCAGCAGGCGAAGATGAACGGTGCGGTCAGGCCGGGTACCGGCAGTTGCGCAACCAGCGGTTGCAGGAGGATTGCCAGGACCATCGCCAGCAACGGCAGCCAGGGTTGTTTGCGGGTCTGGCTGAAGGCCAGGGCGGCGAGTGCGGCGTTGAAGCCGTAGAGGCCGGCATACGCCGCATTGGCTTCGCCGCCGAGCAGCGCGACGCTGCCGCCCAGTGCCGCGCCGAGCAATGCCCAGGCCGCGGCATAGCGGTTGGCGATCAACAGGCCGATGGCAATCAGCAGGCCGGCCAGCGGGTTGTCCAGCAGGAAGATCTGGCCCAGCCCGCGCGCCAGGGCATAGAGCGCATTGGGCTCGATCGGACTGGAGGCGCTGGCGCCAGGTTCACTGACTGCCAGCACGGCCCAGCCGATCAATACGAACGGTGCGGTGTATGCCGGGAGCAGCAGGTTGGAGCTGGCGCGTTTGAGCCACTGGTGCACGAGCATGCTACTCAGGCCGCCGGCGGCGATGATCAGTGGTGGCAGGATTGCCGACCAGGGCAGGGCATAGCTGAGCAGCAGGCCGATCAGCACGCCGTTGTAGCTGTACAGGCCAGCCTGACGGTCGGTGCGGTTGTAGCCGCGGCGCTGGGCGGTGAGCAGACCGGCAAGGGCACCGAGCAGGGCGCCGCCGACCAGGTCGGGGGCGGTCAGGGTGATGGCCAGCAGGCACAACAGGCCGCACAGCGGGTTGCGCTGCAGCAGGACCTGGCTGAAGCCATTGAGCAAGGCCGTGGCCCAGTCGGGGCACGGGTTGACGAAATTCTTGGTGTACATGGGGGCAGTCTGGGTTGATGTGGAGTGGGGTGGCCTCTATCTGGGCCGGGTTTTCCCACGTGGGTTTTGTGTTGTGTTCATCGCGGGGCAAGCCCGCTCCTACCAGGGTACTAGGTGCCTGTGGGAGCGGGCTTGCCCCGCGATGGCTTTTACATCAGATCAAGGTTTCAATCCGTAGCGTGTTAGTCGATCCCGGCTTGCCAAAAGGCACACCGGCGGTGATCAACAGGGTATCGCCACGGCTGGCCATGCCTTGGGCCTGGGCGATTTCCAGCGCGGTGGAGCAGATTTCGTCGACCTGACGCAGGCGATCATTGACCACCGAGTGCACACCCCAGGCCACGCTCAGGCGCCGGGCGGTGGCCAAATTGGGGGTCAGGTTGAGGATCGGTGCCCGTGGCCGCTCGCGTGCAGCACGCAGGGTCGAGGCTCCCGACTCGCTGTAGTTGACCAGCACCGCCACCGGCAGGATGCCGCTGATACGACGGATCGCACAGCTGATCGCATCGGAGACGGTCGCTTCCGCCTTGGGACGGCCGACGTCGAGTTGCGCCTGATAGTCCGGGCCGTTTTCAACCTGACGGATGATCTTGCTCATCATCTGCACGGCTTCGAGCGGGTAGTCACCGGAGGCGGTCTCGGCCGAGAGCATCACCGCATCGGCACCTTCGGCCACGGCGTTGGCCACGTCGGTGACTTCGGCGCGGGTCGGTGCCGGGGAGAAGCGCATCGAT
>JBOICD010000416.1:0-3632 GCA_050739855.1 Pseudomonas sp. | reverse complement strand
GAGCAGTTCGGCACTGGTGGCGCCACCGGCGCCGCTGCCGATGATGGCGATATCGGTTTCCAGGCTCAGGTCCTGGTCCAGGCGCGAGGCGTCACGGGCTTTCCAGCCGCGGCCAAGGCCTTCGCGAAACAGGTCGGGTACGGGCATCTTCAGCCTCTTGTCGTTATAGGGTGATTCAGATCTTGGGCGGGCCTGGGTAGCCGCAGTGCGCCCAGGACTCCGGCATTTCGTACCAGGCCATTTGCAACAACTGCAGCAGCGAGGCATGGCCCATGCGCAACAGATTCAGCGAACTGTTCTCCCAGCGCTGCAAAAAGGCCTGGATTTGTTCGATGCTTGCGTTCTCCCAGCTGCCCCAGATGCCGGTCAGCGGCCCTCGGGTCACCGGCAGGGCGAGTACGTCGAACAGTTGCAGGGTCAGCTTGAGCATGGCCGGGGACAAGCTGGCGAGCTTGTTGTCCAGGCGCTGCAGCACGGCTTCAAGGTGTTCGGTGGCTTGCGTACCGGCAAGGATTACCGGGATCAGTGTCCGCAGAATCGGCAGATCGCTCTGGCGCAGGCTGATGAAACCGCTGGCCGGCGTTTGTGCCGAGCACCCGGTGAGGCTGGCGCCCAACCCGGCGGTGGCCAGGAACGCGCTGGCGCCGAGGCTGAACTTGAGTAATCCGCGGCGGCTCAAGGCGGGTGTTGCAGGCAGACTTGTGGTCATTGTTGTTGTGCCTGGTCGTGGTGTTAGCGGATGAAGAGTTTGTACACCAGCTTGATCAAGGCCTTGCCATAGGGCGGGTAGATCAAGCGTGCGGCATTGAAGCGCTGCTTGGCGAAAACCGCTTTGGCTTTGCTGAAGGTCAGGAAGCCCTCGTGGCCGTGGTAGTGGCCCATGCCTGAGGGGCCGACACCACCAAAAGGCAGATCGTCCTGGGCCACGTGCAGCAAGGTGTCGTTGAGGCAGACGCCACCGGAGTGGGTCTGTTCCAGGACCCTCTGCTGCTCGGCCCGGTCGTAGCCAAAGTAGTAGAGCGCCAGGGGGCGGGGGCGCTGATTGATGTAGGAAAGTGCCTGGTCGAGGCTGTCGTAGGGCACCAGCGGCAGCAGCGGTCCGAAGATCTCGTCCTGCATCACGCGCATCTGGTCATTGACCTGCAGCAGCAAGTGAGGTGGCAAACGCCGGCCTTGTCGTGTTTCTTGCGGGTACAGGTCAACGATCTTCGCGCCCTTGTCGCGGGCATCGCTCAGGTAACTTTCCAGGCGCGCCAGGTGATGCGGGTTGATGATCGCGCTGTAGTCCGGGTTGTCTGCCACAGTCGGGAAAAAGCGATGTACAACGCTGCGGTAGGCTGTGGCGAAGTCGTCCAGGCGTTCGCGCGGCACCAGCACGTAGTCCGGTGCTACGCAGGTCTGTCCGGCATTCAGGGTTTTGCCGAAGGCAATGCGCTCGGCGGCGTCGGCCAAGGGCACGCTGGTCGAGACGATGGCTGGCGATTTACCGCCCAGCTCCAGGGTTACCGGGGTCAGATTCTGCGCCGCCGCCAACATCACATGGCGGCCGACACTGGTGGCGCCGGTGAACAACAGGTGATCGAAGGGCAGGCGCGAGAAGGCTTCGCCGACCTCTGCTTCGCCCAGCGCCACGCTGACCAGGTCTTCGGGGAATGCCGTTTGCAGCAATTGCTTGAGCAGCAGGCCGGTCGCTGGCGTGGCTTCGCTGAGCTTGAGCATGACCCGGTTGCCAGCGGCCAGGGCGCAGGTCAAAGGGCCAATGGCCAGAAACAGCGGGTAGTTCCACGGCACGATGATCCCGACCACGCCCAGCGGCTGGTACAGCACCTTGGCGCTGGCCGGCTGGAAGGCCAGGCCGACTTTGCGCGGTGAGGCCTTCATCCACTGCTTTAGATGACCCTCGGCGTGATGCAGGCCCTGGACGCTGGGCATCAGCTCGGCCAGGCGGGTTTCGTCGGCACTGCGGCCGCTGAAGTCTTCGCTGATGGCTGCAATCAGTGCGTCCTGATGGGCGAGCAGCAGCTGGCGCAGGCTTTTCAGCCATTGCCGGCGTTGGGCCAGCGGCGGCATGGGATTGCCAGCAAACGCCTGGCGCTGGGCGTTGAACTGGGTGGCAAGGTCATCAACGGCAGTCGCAGGCAAAAGACGAGCAGCATCGGCAGTCATGCGAAACTCCACGGCAGTGTTTTTCTAGAGCTTATACTCTAGCTGGAGTGTTTTGCGATCCTTTTTTAACGACAGGCAGGTACATCCACATTCGGATAAACCGTAAGATGGACCTATTCAATCAAAGCTCGGCTTCTGGAGCTGATCATGGCCCCGCGTATCAAGACCCGCGAACGCATCGTGCAGAACAGCCTGGAGCTGTTCAACCAGCAAGGCGAGCGCAGTGTCAGCACCAACCACATCGCCGCCCATATGGAGATTTCCCCGGGCAACCTGTACTACCACTTCGCCAACAAGCAGGAAATCATCGCCGTGCTCTTCACCCAGTATGAAGAGCAGGTCGAAAGCTTTCTGCGCCCGCCGCAAGGGCGACCCTCGACTGTCGAAGACAAACGCTTCTATCTCAAGGAGCTGTTGGCGGCGATGTGGGACTACCGCTTTTTGCATCGCGACCTTGAACACCTGCTTGACAGTGACAAGGAGCTGGCGGCGCGCTACCGGCGTTTTTCCCAGCGTTGCCTGATCCAGGGCCAGGCCATTTACCGCGGATTCGTCGAAGCCGGGATCGTGCAGATGGATGCCGTGCAGATCGAGTCGCTGACCCTCAACGCCTGGATCGTGCTGACCTCCTGGGTACGCTTCCTGTGCACCACCCGGGAGAATTCGGCGCACTTGAGTGAAGATGCCTTCAAGCGCGGCATCTATCAGGTGTTGGTCCTTGAGCTCGGCTTTGTTACCGCCCAGGCCCGCCCGGCGGTGGATGCCCTGTGCCAGGACTTCTACGTTTCGCTTAACCAGGCACTGGAGCAATAAGCGCCCAGGCCCTATCCGCTCAATCGTTCAGGAGACTGTCATGCCCCTCGCGCAACTGATCACCGCCCAGCAATTGGCCGACCGCCTGGAGGCGCCGGCGCTGGTGATACTGGATTGCCGCTTTGCCCTGGAAGATATCGATTATGGCCAGCGCAGCTACGCCGAGGGGCATATTGCCGGTGCGCATTTCGCCGATCTGGAACGCGATTTGAGCGGTCCGGTCATCAAGGGCGTGACCGGGCGTCATCCCTTGCCGGATCCGCAGCACCTGATCGAGCGTCTGCGTGCCTGGGGAATCGACAACGACAGCGAGATCGTGCTCTATGACGATGGCCCTGGCGCATTCGCTGCCCGCGCCTGGTGGCTGCTGGCCTGGCTTGGCAAACGCAGCGATGTAGCGATTCTGGATGGCGGCCTGAAGGCCTGGCATGCGGCAGGTTTGCCATTGAGCCTCGATGCTGCGGCCAGGCGCGAGGGCACCTTCAACGGCGAGCCTGACGCGGCAATGGTGCTGGACGCCGAACAACTGGGTGAACGACTCGGCCAGCCTGACCTGACCCTGATCGATGCCCGCGGCCTGCCACGTTTTCGCGGCGAGGCAGAGCCCATCGACCCGGTGGCCGGGCATATTCCGGGGGCGCAATGTGCAGTGT
>JBOICD010000415.1:0-3637 GCA_050739855.1 Pseudomonas sp. | reverse complement strand
CGCCCCGGGTGGCGGCCTGATGCGCGTCGGCCCGACCAACGAGCACCTGATCGAGCTGCGTCACAAGCTCTATGATGAAGTGCGCGACTACGCCGACGACAAGCACCTGGCGCTGGTTCCGGCCGGCATGCAGCACGCCCACAGCGAAATCCTCACATTCCGCCTGAGCCTTGCCGATGGCAAGTCCCGCGCCGACCTGCTGGCCATGACTCCTCATGGCTGGCGCGCCAGTGCGGAAAAACGAGCCCGCGTCATCGAGCAGGCCGAGCCTTTCGAGGTCACGGTATCGATGCGTTACGATTACTTCGTGCGCCAAGACTGAGCACACCCGGAGCCCCCCATGCGCCAACCCGATATCGAGATTTACCTCAAAGACGCCGACGTCGACCACAAACAGATCGCTGCCTGGCTCGCCGAGGCACTCGGCCCTTGCAGCGACTGGCAGCAGAAAGGTCAGACCTACAAGTGCAAGGCCGGTAACATTCCGGTTACCTGGTTACCGAAGGCTGTAGGCAAATGGAACAGTCTCTACCTGGAAAGCGACCAGACACCATGGGATGACGACATCGCCTGCGCGCGCGCCGCCTTCGCTGCACTGAACGTCGAAGTGCGCTGCGCACCGGGCAGCTGGGTCGAGGAAGAAGGTGAAGAGGATGCCGATCGCTGGATCCGCATCAGCGCCGACGGTGAAGAGGAAATCACCTGGCGTACCAACTGAAGCCGGCTCTACGAAAAGGCCCGTCCCGGTCGTCCGGCGACGGGCCTTTCCGCTTGTGGACTCAGGCTCAAGGCCCGTGGCCCGGTGCTTACAGCCCGATTACGTCTTCTGCCTGGAGGCCTTTCTGGCCTTGCGTCAGACTGTATTCGACCTGCTGCCCCTCGATCAGGGTGCGATGCCCCTCACCGCGAATGGCGCGGTAGTGAACGAACACATCGGCGCCACCTTCACGCTGAATGAAGCCATAACCTTTGGCGTCATTGAACCACTTTACACTTCCAGTCTCACGAGACGACATCTGAACTACTCCGGGTTTTTATTTTGGAATCGCCTTGCAAGCGGAGGATCACCTTCCCCCGCCGACGCAGCTTGAGGATTACGCCTGCAAGCTGCGGACCGAGTATATGACAGGCTCGAAAGATTTTTTATGACGGCCCGGCATTTTGCTGAACTTGCGCAGATACGTCACACTAACCGGCTGAGCAATCACTCGAAAAATTCACCCAGAGCACACACTGTATGACCCGTTCCCCCCTGCGCCGCCTGATCTTTGGCGCCCTGCGTCGCCTGTTGTACCTGTGGGTTCGCTCCGAGACCATCAACCAGTCGTCCTTCACTCTGAACCTGGATCGCAGCCGACCGGTGTTCTATGCCCTACAGTCGCCGTCGTTGACCGATCTGGCGGTACTCGACCGCGAATGCAGCAAAGCCGGGCTGCCACGCCCGGTGTTACCGGTGGCGGTAGGCGCCCTGCAAGAGCCTGCAGCGTTTTTCTACCTGACCCCCGAGCCGGACTGGCTTGGCCGTCAGGACAAACGCGGCGCCCCGCCGACCTTGTCGCGGCTGGTCAGTGCGATCAGCCAGCATGCCGGGGAAGACGCGCAGATCATTCCGGTCAGCGTGTTCTGGGGCCAGTCGCCGGCCAGTGAATCCAGCCCCTGGAAACTGCTGTTTGCCGACAGCTGGGCGGTGACCGGGCGTTTGCGCCGGCTGCTGACCGTGCTGATCCTGGGACGCAAGACCCGTGTGCAGTTCTCTGCACCGATCCACCTGCGTGAGCTGGTCCAGCACAACAAGGGCCACGAACGTACCGTACGCATGGCCCAGCGCATGCTGCGCGTGCACTTTCGCAACCTCAAGACCGCGGTCATCGGCCCGGACATTTCGCACCGGCGCAACCTGGTCAAGGGCCTGGTCCACGACCCGCTGGTGCGCCAGGCCATCGCCGACGAGGCCGAGCGCGAGAACATCCCCCTGGCCAAGGCTGAAGCCCAGGCCCTGCGCTATGGCAACGAGATCGCCTCGGACTACACCTATACCGCCATCCGCTTCCTCGAAGTGGTGCTCAGCTGGTTCTGGAACAAGATCTACGACGGCATCAAGGTCAACCATATCGAGCAGGTACAAGGCATCGCCCCCGGTCACGAAGTCATCTACGTGCCCTGCCACCGCAGCCATATCGACTACCTGTTGCTCTCCTACCTGCTGTTTCGCAACGGCCTGACCCCGCCGCACATCGCCGCCGGGATCAACCTCAACATGCCGGTGATCGGCGGCCTGTTGCGCCGCGGCGGGGCATTTTTCATGCGCCGCACCTTCAAGGGCAACCCGCTGTACACCGCAGTGTTCAACGAGTACCTGCACACCCTGTTCACCAAGGGCTTCCCGGTCGAGTACTTCGTCGAAGGCGGGCGCTCGCGTACCGGACGCATGCTGCAACCGAAAACCGGCATGCTGGCCATCACCCTGCGCAGCTACTTGCGCTCATCGCGCACGCCGATCGTCTTCGTACCGGTGTACATCGGCTACGAACGTGTGCTCGAAGGCCGCACCTACCTGGGTGAGCTGCGTGGCGCGAGCAAGAAGAAAGAGTCGATCTTCGACATCTTCAAAGTCATCGGCGCGCTCAAACAGCGCTTCGGCCAGGTGGCGGTGAACTTTGGCGAACCGATCCGCCTCGGCGCCTTCCTCGACCAGCAGCAGCCCGGCTGGCGCGAACAGACGCATGCCCCGCAATTCCGTCCGGCCTGGCTCAACGAAACCACCTCGCGCCTGGGTGAAAAGGTCGCGCGCCATCTCAATGAAGCGGCGGCGATCAACCCGGTCAACCTGGTAGCCCTGGCTTTGCTCTCCACCAGCCGCCTGGCCCTGGACGAACGCGCCCTGGCGCGGGTCCTCGACCTGTACCTGGCGTTGCTGCGCACGGTGCCCTACTCGCCGCACACCACCTTGCCGGAAGGTGACGGCCTGGCCCTGATCAGCCACGTCAAAGGCATGGGCCTGCTGGCCGAACAGAGCGATGCACTGGGCAGGATTCTCTACCTGGACGAACAGAATGCGGTGCTGATGACCTACTACCGCAACAACGCCCTGCACATCTTCGCCCTGCCGGCGCTGCTGGCAAGCTTCTTCCAGAGCAGTTCACGCATGAGCCGCGAGCTGATCCTGCAGTACACCCGAGCGCTGTACCCCTATCTGCAATCGGAGCTGTTCATTCGCTGGGAGCTGGAAGAGCTGGACGCGGTCATCGACCAGTGGCTGGAGGCCTTTGTCGAGCAGGGCCTGCTGCGCTACGAGAATGGCGTGTACCTGCGCCCGGCACCAAGCTCGCGCCAGTTCGTGCTGCTGACCCTGCTGGCCCGGGCCATCACCCAGACCTTGCAGCGTTTCTACATGGCCACCGCGCTGTTGCTCAACAGCGGCCAGCACACGCTAAGCGCCGAAGAGCTGGAAGACCTGTGTGTGATCATGGCCCAGCGCCTGTCGATCCTGCATGGCCTCAACGCCCCGGAGTTCTTCGACAAAACCCTGTTCCGCCACTTTATCCAGACCCAGATCGAGCAAGGCGTACTGCGCCCGGATGCCAATGGCAAGCTCGGTTACCACGAAAAACTCAGCGAACTGGCCGAAGGGGCGGCC
>JBOICD010000414.1:0-3642 GCA_050739855.1 Pseudomonas sp. | reverse complement strand
GTTAGTGGAGAGATCACCTTGGTAGAGTACGTAGTTTCCCTCGATAAGCTCGGCGTCCATGATGTGGAGCATGTGGGGGGCAAGAACGCATCCCTCGGCGAGATGATCAGTAACCTCGCGGGTGCCGGTGTATCGGTCCCCGGCGGCTTTGCCACTACGGCTCAGGCGTACCGTGATTTTCTCGAGCAGAGCGGGCTGAACGCCCAGATCCACGCCGCGCTCGACGCGCTGGATGTCGATGACGTCAATGCCCTGGCCCGTACCGGTGCGCAGATCCGTCAGTGGATCATGGAAGCCGAGTTCCCCGAGCGCCTGAACGCTGAAATCCGCACCGCCTTCGCTGAAATGTCCCAGGGCAACCCGAACATGGCCGTCGCCGTGCGTTCTTCGGCCACCGCCGAAGACCTGCCAGATGCTTCGTTCGCCGGTCAGCAGGAAACCTTCCTGAACATCCGTGGCGTCGACAACGTCATCCGCGCCGCCAAGGAAGTGTTCGCTTCGCTGTTCAACGACCGCGCCATTTCCTACCGCGTGCACCAGGGCTTCGACCACAAGCTGGTGGCCCTGTCGGCAGGCGTGCAGCGCATGGTGCGTTCGGAAACCGGCACTGCCGGCGTGATGTTCACCCTCGACACCGAATCGGGCTTCCGTGATGTAGTGTTCATCACCGGCGCCTACGGCCTGGGTGAAACCGTCGTACAAGGCGCGGTCAACCCGGATGAGTTTTATGTCCACAAAGGCACGCTGGAAGCCGGTCGCCCGGCCATTCTGCGTCGCAACCTGGGCAGCAAGGCCATCAAGATGGTCTACGGCGAAGAAGCCAAGGCCGGTCGTTCGGTCAAGACCGTTGATGTCGACAAAGCCGACCGCAGCCGTTTCTGCCTGAGCGACGCCGAAGTCAGCGAGCTGGCCAAACAGGCCATGATCATCGAGAAGCACTACAAGTGCCCGATGGACATCGAGTGGGCCAAAGACGGCGATGACGGCAAGCTGTACATCGTTCAGGCCCGCCCTGAAACCGTGAAGAGCCGTTCCCAGGCCAACGTCATGGAGCGTTACCTGCTCAAGGAAACCGGCACCGTGCTGGTTGAAGGCCGTGCCATTGGCCAGCGCATCGGCGCCGGCAAGGTGCGGATCATCAAGGACGTGTCGGAAATGGACAAGGTCCAGGCTGGCGACGTGCTGGTATCGGACATGACCGACCCGGATTGGGAACCGGTAATGAAGCGCGCCAGCGCCATCGTCACCAACCGTGGCGGGCGTACCTGCCACGCGGCGATCATCGCCCGTGAGCTGGGTATCCCGGCAGTGGTGGGTTGCGGCAACGCCACCCAGTTGCTCAAAGATGGCCAGGGCGTGACCGTTTCCTGCGCCGAAGGCGATACCGGTTTCATCTTCGAAGGCGAACTGGGCTTCGACGTTCGTCAGAACTCGGTCGATGCCATGCCTGATCTGCCGTTCAAGATCATGATGAACGTCGGCAACCCGGACCGTGCGTTCGATTTTGCCCAGCTGCCCAATGCCGGTGTCGGCCTGGCGCGCCTGGAGTTCATCATCAACCGCATGATCGGCGTGCACCCCAAGGCGCTGCTGAACTACGCTGGCCTGCCGGCCGAGCTGAAAGAAAGCGTCGACAAGCGTATCGCCGGTTACAACGATCCGGTCGGCTTCTACGTCGAAAAACTGGTCGAGGGCATCAGCACCCTGGCGGCGGCGTTCTGGCCGAAGAAGGTCATCGTGCGCCTGTCGGACTTCAAGTCCAACGAATACGCCAACCTGATCGGCGGCAAGCTCTACGAGCCGGAAGAAGAAAACCCGATGCTGGGCTTCCGTGGCGCCTCGCGTTACATCAGCGAAACCTTCCGTGACTGCTTCGAGCTGGAGTGCCGTGCACTCAAGCGCGTGCGCAACGAAATGGGCCTGACCAACGTCGAGATCATGGTGCCGTTCGTACGCACCCTGGGTGAAGCCAGCCAGGTCGTCGACCTGCTTGCTGAAAACGGCCTGGCTCGCGGCGACAACGGTCTGCGCGTGATCATGATGTGCGAGCTGCCGTCCAACGCCATCCTCGCCGAAGAGTTCCTCGAGTACTTCGACGGCTTCTCCATCGGTTCCAACGACCTGACCCAGCTGACCCTGGGCCTGGACCGTGACTCGGGGATCATCGCTCACCTGTTCGACGAGCGTAACCCTGCGGTCAAAAAGCTGCTGGCCAACGCCATCCAGGCCTGTAACAAGGCTGGCAAGTACATCGGCATCTGCGGCCAGGGTCCATCCGACCACCCGGACCTGGCCAAGTGGCTGATGGAGCAGGGCATCGAAAGCGTCTCGCTGAACCCGGATTCGGTACTCGAAACCTGGTTCTTCCTGGCCGAAGGCCAGGCTGCGAACTGAGGCGTTGAACCGGAACCTTCACTTGGCCTTCGCTGGCCGGTGAAGGTTTCGACCGTATTCCAGGGCGTGTTCCAGTGATGGTTCCCGCCCTTTTTCGTGCAAGAAACCTATGCAAAGCAGCAGTTCTCTATTTCCCGTGGCCTTGCTCAGTGCCGAGCGTCGCGGTGATCTGAGCGAAGACGTCTACCGGATCAAAGCCGGTAACAGCCCGGATCGCACCGTTGAGCTGGCGGTCACCCGTCTCGGTCTGGCTGACCAGGCCGGGGTGCGCGGCGCCCCGGTGATTTTGCTGCACGGCAGCTTTTCCAACCGGCGCTTCTGGTATTCACCCCGAGGCATAGGCCTGGGTGCGTACCTGGCGCGCGCCGGTTTTGATGTGTGGATTCCGGAAATGCGCGGCCACGGTCTGTCGCCGCGCAACCACGCTTATCGACACAATCGTGTCGCCGACTATGCCCGTTACGATTTGCCGGTCATCGCCGCCTTTGTCAGCGAGCAGTGCGGCCGTGCCGCGCACTGGATCGGCCACTCCCTGGGCGGCACCACCCTGGCTGCCGCGCTCGGCGGTCAGTACCTGACCGCTGAGCAGGTGGCCAGTGCGGCGTTTTTCGGTACTCAGGTCAGTCGCACCTACTGGCCGTTGAAATTACCGCCAGTGGAGTGGGGCGGGCGCCTGTTGCTCAAGCGCTTCGGGCAGATTTCCGGCTCGCGGCTCAAACGTGGCCCGGAGGACGAGCCGATTGGCCTGGCCCTGGAAAGCATGCGCTGGTTCGGTCTGTTCGGCCGCTTTGGCGACAAGGATCGCGACTGGTGGGCCGGGCTGGCAGGGGTCGATGTGCCCGTGCTGGCCGTAGCCGCTGCTGGCGATCACCAGGACCCTGTGTGGGCCTGTCGCAAGCTGTTTGAGCAGTTGGGCGGCGAGCACAAGCAGTTTGTTCGCTTGGGGCGTGAGGAGGGCTTCGACAACTTCGGGCATGTCGATATGCTGGTCAGCAAGCCGGCACAGGCGCAGGTATGGCCGCTGGTCGAGCGCTGGTTGATTGATCCTTTGGCAGGTTTGCTGGATCAGACTGCGCAGCAGGTGACCGGATCGGCGCCGACGTGTAGCCTTGAGTCTGAAGCTGACCGCTGTGCCTCGTTAACTGATTGAAACTGTGACATCCCTTTGTCTTGGCAACTGACAGGAGTTTCCCATGCATTATCTCACCCCCGATCTGTGCGACGCCTACCCGGAACTGGTGCAGGTGC
>JBOICD010000413.1:0-3643 GCA_050739855.1 Pseudomonas sp. | reverse complement strand
CCGAAGTTCAGACCCAGACCGACGGTTGGACCCCACTCGGTGTTGCCGTTGTCGATGTTGTACATAGCTTCAACGCCAGCACGGGCGAAGAACATGTCAGTGATGTACCACTTGGCACCGGCGCCCAGGTTGGCGAAGGTGGAGTGGTCACGACCGTTGTTGGTGGCCTGGCCCAGGCTCTCGTGCGCGAAACCAGCGGAAACGTAAGGACGCACTGCGTCGCCTACGGTGCCCAGGTGGTAGGTAGCGTCGAGCTTGGTTTTAGAACCCTTGATGTCTTTGTTGAAGACTTCGCCACGAGCGTTGTGAGTCTCGTTGTAGCCCAGGTCCAGCGACAGGTCGTCGGTCAGGAAGTAACCGAGGCGAACACCAGGATTGGTGCCAGTGTTCTTGAAATCGCGCTCGCTATCGTAGTACTGCTTGGTAACGTTACCTTCGATCTCAACCGCGCCTTGGCCTTGTGCCAGAGCGCCGAGCGAAGTTACGGCTACAAGAGAACCAATGGCCAAGCCCAAGGTGTTTTTCAATTTCATCCGTTAAATCCCCATCTGGTGATAGTTAAGCAGTCCCACCAACATCCGGGGGACAACTCGACGGCAAGTCTAGCAGAACTTGCCGGTACGTTAGAGATATTTGCGTGCCACTAAGTTTCAGTAAGGCCCGCAAATTTCTCACGTAGCTTGTCTAGCGCACGCTTGTACCGCATTTTCGTTGCGCTCAGGCCCATATGCATGATATCGGCGATCTCCTGAAATTCCAGCTCTGCGACAAATCGTAGCACCAGGATTTCCCGGTCAATCGGATTAACATGCACTAGCCATTTATCCAGCCCACCTTTCTCTTCCGGTTTCGGCGCCTTCTCTTCCGAGGCTTCCTCAAGTGGATCAAGACTCAAGGCATCCATCAGTCGACGCTTGCGCCGCTCCTTGCGGTACTGGGTGATGCATTCGTTATAGGTGATGCTGTAGAGCCAGGTCTTGAACTTCGATTTACCCTCGAAGTTCTTCAAACCATAGAGCACCTTGAGCATCACCTCCTGACAGACATCATCAGCATCCCGATCGTTCCCTAGATAACGTGCACACACGTTAAAAAGAGTCCGCTGGTAGCGTCGCATGAGTTCCTCATACGCGCGAGTAACATGAAACAGCTCCTCATGCGAACGCGCCACCAACTCCTCATCAGTGAGCTCGCGGGGGTCGTAACGCATGGGCAGCGAGTGAACTTTATTCAAAACGAATCTGGCCGACAGTCAGGTCAATGTCGCCGCTTACCCCTGCCTGGGGCAATTTTGCGGCGGCATACATTAGCAGGATTTACCCGGTTAGCGGCTATTGACTCGCTGTTCGAGAAGAATCCGGTTGGACAACGAGACCAGCTCGCCGTCATCGGTCAGCAGGGTCGTCTTGACCGTGCCGATCTCCTCGATCTGCCCTTCGACCTCTCCAACCTGCACTTGTTGGCCCACTTGATAGAGCTCCCGGACATAGATTCCTGCCAGAATCTGCCCGGCAATTTCGCGGCTACCCAGGCCCATCGCCAGGGCAACGGCCAGACCAACGGTAATCAATCCGATGACGATTACATGGTTCAGCAGGTCGGTTTTGACCTCGAGCTGGCTGATTGCCACCGAAATACTGATGATAATCACCAGGCCCTGGGCGATACGACCGACACCGGCGGCGTACTCCAGGCCGATGCCTTCGGCGGCACCGCGCACCAGGCCGTTGACCAACTGTGCCAGCAGCACGCCCGCCAGCAGCACCAGGGCCGCACCGAACACTTTCGGCAGATACAGGGCAAGCATGTCCAGGGTTGCCGAAACCCGCTCAAGGCCGAGGGATTCAGCGGCCGAGACGAGGAAAATCAACAGCACGAACCAGTAGACGATCTTGCCGATCAAGGTCGAGATCGGCACCTGGATACCGACCCGATCCAGCATCTTGGTCAAGCCGGTGCCGCCCATCAGGCGGTCCAGACCGAGCTTGGCCAGCAGCTTGGAGAGCAAGGTGTCGAGCAGCTTGGCCACGACAAAACCGAGCAGCACCACAACCAGGGCGCCAAACAGATTGGGGATGAAGTTCGCCACTTTGGTCCACAACGCGGTCATCGCGGTGAGCAAGCTCTGGGTCCAGAGATTAAGTTCCATATTCAATCGGCCTTATCAGCTTTACGAGCAGTAGCGTTACGGCGGACCGGCGCTACATGCGCCGAACCATTGTTCACGGCAATCATCAACGCCTGGCTCCAGCGGCCAAGCAGGCTGAACAGATCGCCCGCACCCACCTGACGGTTGGCGGTTTTCAGGACACGCCCAAGGCAGGCATCGTCGTCGCGCTCGCGCCCGGACGGTGATGCCTTGAGCAGGTCTCGCAGGGATTCTTCAAACGGATCGTGCATGGGCACCTCGCGCAATATCTGTCAAAGACGAGGTCGCCTCGGCGCGGGTCACATGAACCGGGCAGACAGTTAATGACTGATTGTTCACGAAATGCACCGGATCACACCCAGCGCAGCCGGCGGAACAACCACCACTGCCCCAACGCCAGCGCCAGTACCAGCAGGCTGGCGAAGAGAAAACCATAGGGGCTTTCAGATCCCGGAATACCGCCGACGTTGATGCCCAGCAGCCCGGTGACAAAACTCATGGGCAGAAAGATGCAGGTGATGATGCCGAAGCGGTACATGGTCCGGTTCATCCGTTCGGCACGCCGACGGTCTTCGCTTTCCAGCACCAGGGCAGCCCGCTCACGGGTCAGCTCCAGCTCTTCAAGATAGCGAATCAGGCTGTTGTTCAGCTCGTTCCAGTAATCGGCATCGTCTTCGGCGAACCAGCTCCACTTGTTGCGCGCCAATTGCGCGTACAGCTCGCGCTGCGGCGCGAGAAAGCGGCGCAGACCGGCGGCGCGGCGGCGGATCTGCTGCAAGGAAGCCTGCTCCGGCGCATACCGCTGGTCGGCTTCGAGCTTCTCTTCTTCCAGGTCGACCACTTCCGAGAGGTCGCTGAGCAGCGCCTGAACCTTCTCGGTCAGCAGCTGCGCCATACTCAGCAACAGTTCAGAGGCGGTCTTGGGGCCACGGCCTTCGGCCAGTTGCTGCAACAGCTCGTCACTGGCGCGCATTGGCCGCAAGCGCAGGGAAATCACCCGCTGCGCCTGGGCGAAGATGCGCACCGAAACCATGTCTTCGGGCTCTGCGCCCGGATTGAGGTTGACTCCGCGCAAAAACAGCAGCATCTGCTCTTCTGGCAGGGCCAGCAGGCGTGGACGGGTATTTTCTTCAAGGAGCAGGTCGCAGGCGAACTCGCTCAGGCCGCTGTCGCGGCGCAGCCAGGTCCGGGTCTGGGGATGGCTGCGATCCCAATGCAGCCAGAGGCTCTGCTCTGGCTGCAGCTGCAGGTTGTCCAGTTCAGTTCGAGCAATCGAACGCGCACCGCCTTTACCATCGAGCACCAGGGCATGCACCAACCCCCACTGCGCGTTTTCTTCCTCGAACATTCCTGCTCCACTTCGCGGTTTCAGTGCTTATTCCGGCATTTTAAGCGGACTTGCCGAGACAATCACACCATTGTTGTCAGCGTAGATGTACTCGCCCGGGCGGAACGTCACCCCGGCAAAGGTCACCACCACGTTGAGATCACCGA
>JBOICD010000412.1:0-3644 GCA_050739855.1 Pseudomonas sp. | reverse complement strand
ATTGCGACGTTACTGACACACCGCAATCGCGGGGCAAGCCCGCTCCCACCGGCGGTGTGCCAATAAAAAACCCCGCCGATTGGCGGGGTTTTTTTACGCTAAGTCAGCTTACGCTTGAACAACCGGGATATTGGCGCTCGCAGCAGCTTCACGGAACTCGGCGATCTGGTCGAAGCTCAGGTAGCGGTAAACGTCGGCAGCCATGCTGTCGATGTTCTTCGCGTACTCCATGTACTCTTCGACGGTTGGCAGCTTGCCCAGGATCGAGGCAACAGCAGCCAGCTCGGCCGAAGCCAGGTAGACGTTAGTGGCGTCGCCCAGGCGGTTCGGGAAGTTACGGGTCGAAGTGGACACCACGGTCGAACCGGTCTGCACACGTGCCTGGTTACCCATGCACAGCGAGCAGCCTGGCATTTCCATGCGCGCACCGGCTTTGCCGTAGATGCCGTAGTAGCCTTCTTCGGTCAGCTGGTGAGCGTCCATCTTGGTTGGCGGAGCCAGCCACAGACGGGTAGGGATGCCACCCTTGACCTTTTCCAGCAGCTTGCCGGCAGCGCGGAAGTGACCGATGTTGGTCATGCACGAACCGATGAACACTTCGTCGATCTTCTCGCCCTGAACGGTCGACAGCAGACGGGCGTCGTCCGGGTCGTTCGGCGCGCAGAGCACAGGCTCTTTGACGTCGGCCAGGTCGATCTCGATGATCTCGGCGTATTCGGCGTCGGCGTCGGCTTCCAGCAGGACCGGGTTGGCCAGCCAGGCTTCCATCGCCTGGGCACGACGCTCCAGGGTACGGGCATCGCCGTAGCCTTCGCTGATCATCCAGCGCAGCAGGGTGATGTTCGACTGCAGGTACTCGGCAATGGCCTTCTCAGGCAGCTTGATCGAGCAGCCGGCAGCGGAGCGCTCAGCCGAGGCGTCGGACAGTTCGAACGCTTGTTCGACGGTCAGTTCGTCCAGACCTTCGATTTCCAGGATGCGGCCGGAGAAGGCGTTGATCTTGCCTTTCTTCTCAACGGTCAGCAGGCCCTTCTGGATGGCGTAGTAAGGGATCGCGTGGACCAGGTCACGCAGGGTGATGCCTGGTTGCAGTTTGCCCTTGAAGCGCACCAGTACCGACTCCGGCATGTCCAGCGGCATGACGCCGGTGGCAGCGGCGAAGGCGACCAGGCCGGAACCGGCCGGGAAGGAGATGCCGATCGGGAAACGGGTGTGCGAGTCACCACCGGTACCAACGGTGTCCGGCAGCAGCATGCGGTTCAGCCAGCTGTGGATGATGCCGTCGCCTGGACGCAGGGACACGCCGCCACGGGTGCGGATGAAATCCGGCAGGGTGTGGTGGGTGGTGACGTCGATCGGCTTCGGATAGGCCGCGGTGTGGCAGAACGACTGCATGACCAGGTCAGCGGAGAAGCCCAGGCACGCCAGGTCTTTCAGCTCGTCACGGGTCATCGGGCCAGTGGTGTCCTGGGAACCGACGGTGGTCATCTTCGGCTCGCAGTAGGTGCCTGGACGAACGCCAGTCACGCCGCAGGCTTTACCGACCATTTTCTGTGCCAGGCTGTAGCCTTTGCCGGTGTCGACCGGGGCTTCAGGCAGCTTGAACAGGTCGGTTGGGCCCAGGCCCAGTTCGGCACGCGCCTTCTCGGTCAGGCCACGGCCGACGATCAGCGGGATACGGCCGCCAGCGCGGACTTCGTCGAGCAGCACCGGGGTCTTCAGTTCGAAGGTGGTGATGACGTCGTCGGTGCCGTGCTTGCAGACTTTACCGGTGTACGGGTAAACGTCGATGACGTCGCCCATGCCCAGGTTGGTGCAGTCGAATTCGATCGGCAGGGCGCCGGCGTCTTCCATGGTGTTGTAGAAGATCGGGGCGATCTTGGTGCCGAAGCAGAAGCCGCCAGCGCGCTTGTTCGGGACAAACGGGATGTCGTCGCCGAAGAACCACAGCACCGAGTTGGTGGCGGATTTACGCGAAGAACCGGTACCGACCACATCACCGACGTAGGCGACCGGGAAGCCTTTGGCTTTGACTTCTTCGATCTGCTTGAGCGGGCCAATGGCGCCTGGTTGCTCAGGATTGATGCCGTCACGGGCCATTTTCAGCATGGCCAGGGCGTGCAGCGGGATGTCAGGGCGCGACCAGGCGTCCGGGGCAGGGGACAGGTCGTCGGTGTTGGTTTCGCCTGGAACCTTGAACACGGTCAGGCTGTACTTCTCTTCGATCGCCGGGCGGGCGGTGAACCACTCACCGGCGGCCCAGGATTCCAGCACGGCCTTGGCGTGAGCATTACCGGCTTTGGCTTTTTCGGCGACGTCGTGGAAGGCGTCGAACATCAGCAGGGTGTGCTTGAGCTGTTCGGCGGCAACGGCAGCCAGCTCAGCGTCGTCCAGCAGCTCGACCATGGTGGCGATGTTGTAGCCGCCCTGCATGGTACCCAGCAGCTCTACAGCGCGTTTTTTGTCGATCAGCGGGGAAGTGGCTTCGCCCTTGGCGACAGCAGAGAGGAAACCGGCCTTGACGTAGGCGGCTTCGTCCACTCCTGGTGGAACGCGGTTGGTGATCAGGTCGACGAGGACTGCTTCTTCGCCAGCAGGGGGATTCTTCAGCAGCTCGACCAGGCCTGCGGTTTGTTCGGCGTTAAGCGGCTGGGGCACGATACCCTGGGCGGCACGCTCTTCGATGTGTTTGCGGTAGGCTTCAAGCACAGTTATTACCCTCATCAGTGGTCCCAAATGGGTGTCCGGGACGCTCATCCAGAAAGTCCGGCACCCGTGCGCAATACGGCTTCTTGGGCCGCGTAGCCAGGGTTGCAGGAAATCCTTACAGAAGCTGCTTTCAAAGTTTTACGCCTGTAGAACGGAGGCTGATGAGGGCTGGCGCGGGATATGCGATGAGGCGTATATCCCGGGCCAACGCCGTTCTACCGGATCAACTGTGCTCGTGACGCTTTGAAAACAGCTTCTAACGGACATTGGCGCCTTAAAAAGGCCGGGTGATTCTACGGTAAAAACTCGATAAAGGTAAGGCGCGCGCGATGACTTTAGCGGGTGACCCCCGTTAGACAAAGGGCTAACATGGCAGCCTGTTCCACCGTCCAGTTGTTGATTTTTTCATGTCCAATCAGTCAATTAAAACGCCTTGTGTCGGCCTCTGCTCCACGGTTTACGGGGATCTGGTGTGCCGTGGCTGCAAGCGTTTTCACCATGAAGTGATCAACTGGAACGGCTACAACGAAGATGAAAAGCGTGCGGTCTGGCTGCGCCTCGAGCAATTGCTGGTGCAGGTCATGGTGGCCAAACTTGAAGTCTTTGATGCCACGCGCCTGCGCCAGCAACTGGAGCAGCGCAAGATCCGCTTCGTGCCGCACCAGTCCGAGTATTGCTGGGCCTACCAGTTGATCGCCCGGGGCGCGCGGGTGATTCGTGAGCTTGAGGCTTACGGGATGGTGTTGTTGCCGGAGTTTCGTGACTGGGAGTTGCCCGAGTTGCGCGATGCCATTGATCGGGAATTTTTCTTGCTGTCTGAAGCCCACTATCAGCGTTACATCGCGCCGGGGTTTCTCAAGGATGCTTTGGGTTAAGCGGGGCGGCCATCGCGGGGCAAGCCCGCTCCCACAGCAGCTGTGGGAGCGGGCTTGCCC
>JBOICD010000411.1:0-3647 GCA_050739855.1 Pseudomonas sp. | reverse complement strand
CCCTTATTGTGGGTGCCGGCATCGTCACCGCGGCATCGGTGGTGATTTCCGGGCCCATTGTTGTCGCGGGCAATATTGCTTACTGGTTCGAAAGCAAGTCCCAATGCCAACGGGTTCAACCTTAGGCCGTCGAATGTTCAATGTCTTGTCACCACAGGCTGACATTCAAGGTATGGCCCCATTGCAACTGTTCTCCCCCGTTGGGGGATGGGCTGGCTGATTAATAGCTCCTAGACTTGGCTAACTACGACTGCCGGGTTTCATGGAATTTTGATACCTGTGCGCAGGAGTAGAACGTTCGCGTCAATGCGCTACGCCGGCCGTCAGCGCATGCCGCCATGGAGGCCACCATGCCCGAGCAACTCACCAAGCATCCCGAGGTTACTCTGCAGGTTCTGCGCAGTGCGGGCGCCAAGTGTGGCGAGGGCGTTCCCCAGGACATCCTCACGACCTGCCCCAAGGAGTACTTCTGCAAGCTGCCCGCGGGCGAACTGTGCGTCTTTGGCCTGAGCGACGCGTCGAAAATGACCCAGATCACGCCTGCCGAATGGAAGGGCCTGTCGCTGTCGAACGTCACTGAACCGGTACCGGCGGTGCAACCGTCGGTGGCCGCGGGTTGGCTCGGTGGCATCGCGGCCACGTCAGGCGGTGTGGCAAGCATGCACTCGTTACACCTTCTCCATCGCGATCAGCGGTTTTATCCTTCCTATAGGGTGCCTATAGCCTCTCCCTCACAACGGCAAGAAACTGACCGACAGTGTGGCCTTGAGGGCGGTGCAGTTCGAGCAAGACTCCGGCTTTCAACTCGCGCCGAACGGTGCTGGCTCGACAGTCTTCTCGGTTCAATTGACCCTCGGTCTGTACATTCATCCGCAGCATCCGCAGCATCCGCAGCATCCGCAGCATCCGTAGCATCCGTAGCATCCGTAGCATCCGTAGCATCTGCAGCATCCGTAGCATCTGCAGCATCCGTAGCATCTGCAGCATCCGTAGCATCTGCAGCATCCGTAGCATCTGCAGCATCCGTAGCCGAATGAAAATGACGGCAAAAACGATTGAATTTCACAGGTAACAGGTCGTTCGATACAGACCCGCGACAGTAGGAGGCCGCTTCGCGCTTGGGGTTGCGGTCTGCAGGGCAATTGCCCCGCTGTCATCAGCAAAAAATGGTATTAATCCCATCGACGGTTGATCGCACTTGACATTGTTGATTAGCCGTATCACTGTCGAGTCGTTAAAGCCCATCACCGAAACCGGAGACTGTGGTGGCAAAGTATCCATCTTCCTCCGGTTTCATGCTTTGCATGAGGAGTGCGAACTATGAGAGTTCATGTCATCTTTCTTGCAGTCGCAATGCTTGGATTTGGCGTACCAGCGTTGAAAGCCGAAACTGTGCAGCTCAAGTGTGAGTTCTGGCACAAGCGCTTGGGTCAAATGGACGACAAGACGTTTCTGATCGATTCCGACGCGCGGACCTGCAACGGGGAACCCTGCAGGATTTCTGACGCCGAGCTCAGATGGCACGAGGAAGGTGGGCGTGTGGAGCTGAAGATGGATCGCGTGGCCGGTGAAGGTACCCTCACTTTTCAGTCGGACGAGATGGTGCTGTTCAAGAATTGCAAGGCCGCCAAGGCCAAGTCTTGATTGGCGCTTGGGCAGGGTCGCGCCACGCCGGAGGGCCGGCTCCGCGCCACTGAGCAAGCACGTCAGGTTTCTTCAATCGCCTGAGGGGAACGCACGGTGGGACTTACCAACGGCTATGGCCTTGTGATCGGGCAGAAGTCCAACTACTTCCGCGACCCTCCCGACAACTTTGGGCGTTACTACCATGGGAATGTCACCGTTCACACACCGAACGGCGACTATCACTGCGCCATCGATGTGGATCCAAAATTCATGCCGGATGGCGTTCAGTGGCGCGTTGTTCAGATCCGGCCAGTTGACTTTGCCGGTCTCAAGGCGCTGTCCGACGGCTGGCATGGGCTTCAATCCACACCAACTTCAGGCGCCCTGGACTACATCAGATCGCGGGTGCTTCATCCGCCGATCCTGTTCTGGAATGTCCGCCATGACAGCTGCCTTGCCTGGTTTCTCAACTTGGTGCGGTGGAATCCGCCATGGAAGAGTGGTACTGGCATTCAGGCCTTGACCGACCTGGAAACCGTGATCTCGCAGGGCGTGAGGTTCTATGTCTTTGGCGAGCCTTTTACCAGCGGACTCGGTGTCCACAACATTCACCAGAACCAGGGCGATCCGGTCGGCGGGGGCCACGATGCGGAAAATGCCATATGGCAGGACGGAGCAACCATCGTCGAAACAAGCCAGGGCAACTTCATTGGCTTTCTGAACAAGTTCAAGACACAGTCATTCAAGACCGATGACTTCGGGCGTCCGAAATGATCGATCAAGCCACGGCGCAGGGCACGCAGGGCATGCCGCAGGAGAGACGTGCCGCGCATGTCGACAAGCCCTGAGCCAGGTACCAGGTACAGCATTCAACGATGACTCAACCCATGGGCCGCCACGCTGGACAGGCAGCCCGGTTTGCCGCAGGATGTATGGTTTTCTTCGAGGAGAAGTTCATGTCCGCTTACCTCATTGCCGACACCCACATCACCAACCCTCAGATCTACGACGAATACAAGCGACAAGTCGCGCCTTTGATCGCAAAGTTTGGCGGGAAGTTTTTGGTGCGGGGCGGTCACCACGAAGTTCTCGAGGGGAGTCTTCCGGTGCAGCGCCTCGTAGTGATCGAATTCCCGAGCATGCAGATACTGAAGGACTGGTACCACTCGCCGGAGTACGCGCCCTTGCTCGCCATGCGTCAGCCGGCAGCAACCGACCATCTCATTGCCGTTGAAGGCTGCTAGCCTGAATTTCCCCACATCGGCCAGTTCATGGCCTCCGTCGGATAACCTCGCGCCGGCCCGCTACAGCCGAAGCCGCTGCGCGTAGCCCGTCATCTCCAGGTAACCGCTGCCCACGCGCTTGCCATTGCTGTCGATCAGCTCGCTCAGGCCTTCCCAATACACCGCGCCGGTTGACTGGCGACTGTCGAGTTCCTGGTTGTCTATCACGGCCCTGACGGTGTAAAAGTCAGCGGGTGTGCGGACAATCCATTCGACCGGGTAGCTCGCCTGCGTGAGCGGACTCTTCCAGTAGCGCACCGGTTTGAACATCACTTCGCCGCGGTTGAAGGTATACAGCCCGGCTTTCGGCGACCTGAAAGAGCCGCCGTCCCACAGCGCGCTGCCGTCCTTGTCCCGCAGCCGGAAGGCAGTGAGGGCGCTGCCGTCA
The DNA here is from genome assembly GCA_050739855.1 of Pseudomonas sp. Taxonomy (GTDB): domain Bacteria; phylum Pseudomonadota; class Gammaproteobacteria; order Pseudomonadales; family Pseudomonadaceae; genus Aquipseudomonas. Next base: position 350 of record JBOICD010000411.1, on the reverse strand, counting down.
TCCAGGTTCATGCCGATCCAGTCCCAGCCGGTCGCGCTGGGGTGCAGCATTTCCTCGCTCCACTCATGGTCCAGCCAGGCTTTGCCCGTGACTTCAAACGCCTGACCCTTGAGCTGCAATGTCCCTGTGGTGGCCAGCTGGGGCTGGCTATAGTAGTAGCTGGCCTGCTTTTCCTGCGGCCCCTTGCGCGACAGGCCCTGCCTGCCTTGCAGCAGCACGCCCTGGGTTTCTTCAAATTGCAGCCTTAGCGCAAAGTCCGTGGCCGGCAACTCCGCGGTGTAGCGGCTGCCCCGGCCCTGCAGCGACCAGTCGCGCAGCTTGATGTGCATGTCCGTTTCGCTGGCAAAAGC
>JBOICD010000410.1:0-3654 GCA_050739855.1 Pseudomonas sp. | reverse complement strand
CTCCAGAGCCGGCCGCTGCGGCGCCGGGCGATCATATCTCCGAGCATGAATTCGAAGCCTTGCTCGATGAGCTGCACGGCAAGGGCAAGTTCGCCGCGGACAGCGTTGCAACTGCCGCTGCGCCAGCGCCAGCTGTCGCCGCACCCGCTGCCGCCGCACCGGCCAAAGCCGCAGCGCCAGCCCCGGCGCGCCAAGCCGCGCCAGCGGGCGACAAGGCCGCCAGCGAAACGGAAACCACCGTGCGGGTCGATACCGCGCGCCTGGACGAGATCATGAACATGGTCGGCGAACTGGTGCTGGTGCGTAACCGCCTGGTACGCCTGGGCTTGAACAGTGGCGATGAAGCCATGTCCAAGGCGGTGTCGAACCTCGACGTGGTGACCGCCGATCTGCAGACCGCGGTGATGAAAACCCGCATGCAGCCGATCAAGAAGGTCTTCGGACGCTTTCCGCGCCTGGTTCGTGACCTGGCCCGGCAGTTGAAGAAAGAGATCAACCTGGAGCTGGTCGGTGAAGAAACCGACCTCGACAAGAACCTCGTCGAAGCCTTGGCCGACCCGTTGGTGCACTTGGTGCGCAACGCCGTCGACCACGGCATCGAAACCCCGGAAGAGCGCGAAGCAGCGGGTAAATCCCGCGGCGGCAAAGTGGTGCTGTCGGCCGAGCAGGAAGGCGATCACATCCTGCTGTCGATCTCCGATGACGGCAAGGGCATGGACGCCAATGTCCTGCGCGCCATTGCGGTCAAGCGCGGGGTGATGGACAAGGATGCCGCCGACCGCCTGAGCGAAACCGAATGCTACAACCTGATCTTCGCCCCGGGTTTCTCGACCAAGACCGAGATCTCCGATGTCTCCGGGCGTGGCGTGGGCATGGACGTGGTGAAAACCAAGATCTCCCAGCTCAACGGCTCGATCAATATCTACTCGACCAAGGGCCTGGGTTCGAAAATCGTCATCAAGGTGCCGCTGACCCTGGCGATCATGCCGACCCTGATGGTCATGCTGGGCAATCAGGCGTTCGCCTTCCCGCTGGTCAACGTCAACGAGATCTTCCACCTGGACCTGTCGCGCACCAACGTGGTCGACGGCCAGGAAGTGGTCATCGTTCGCGACAAAGCCTTGCCGCTGTTCTACCTCAAGCGCTGGCTGGTCAGTTCCGCCGCTCATGAAGAGCAACGCGAAGGGCACGTGGTGATCCTTTCGGTCGGCACCCAGCGGATCGGCTTTGTCGTCGATCAGTTGGTCGGTCAGGAAGAAGTGGTCATCAAACCGCTGGGCAAGATGCTCCAGGGCACGCCGGGCATGTCGGGCGCCACCATTACCGGTGACGGGCGCATCGCGCTGATCCTCGACGTTCCGAGCATGCTCAAGCGTTACGCCGCCCGGCGTATTTGATTCTGGTGGCGCGGCCCGCACGCCGCGCCCCCTAATGGAGTGTTTATGGCAGTCAAGGTCCTGGTGGTGGATGATTCTGGTTTCTTCCGCCGCCGAGTCTCGGAAATTCTTTCAGCGGACCCGACTATCCAGGTCGTCGGTACCGCGACCAACGGCAAGGAAGCGATCGACCAGGCACTGTCGCTCAAGCCCGATGTCATCACCATGGACTACGAAATGCCCATGATGGATGGCATCACCGCTGTACGTCACATCATGCAGCGCTGTCCGACCCCGGTGTTGATGTTCTCCTCGCTGACCCACGAAGGCGCGCGGGTGACCCTCGATGCCCTGGATGCCGGTGCCGTCGATTACCTGCCGAAAAACTTCGAAGACATCTCGCGCAACCCGGAGAAGGTCAAGCAGCTGCTGTGTGAAAAGGTCCATAGCATTTCCCGCAGCAACCGGCGTTTGAGCAGTTATGCCGCGCCGGCGCCGCAAGCGGCCAGCCAAATCCAGCCAAGTGTCAGCAGCCTGGGCAGCAGCCCGGCACCACGGGCTGCGGCACCGGTACGAGCGGCGTCTGCCTCGCCTGCACCCAAGCGCAAACCTTACAAACTGGTGGCCATCGGTACCTCCACCGGCGGCCCGGTGGCGCTGCAGCGGGTCCTGACCCAGCTGCCAGCCAATTTTCCGGCGCCGATCGTGCTTATTCAGCATATGCCCGCAGCGTTCACCAAGGCATTTGCCGAGCGCCTCGACAAGCTGTGCAAGATCAGCGTCAAGGAAGCCGAAGACGGCGATATGCTGCGTCCGGGCCTGGCCTTGCTGGCCCCGGGGGGCAAGCAGATGATGGTCGACGGTCGTGGTGCGGTGAAGATCCTGCCGGGTGACGAGCGCCTGAACTACAAGCCGTGTGTGGACATTACCTTCGGCTCGGCGGCCAAATCCTACGGCGACAAGGTGTTGTCGGTGGTACTCACCGGCATGGGCGCCGATGGCCGCGAAGGTGCACGCCTGCTCAAGCAGGGCGGCAGCACGGTCTGGGCTCAGGATGAAGCCAGCTGCGTGATCTATGGCATGCCCATGGCCATCGTCAAGGCCAACCTGGCCGACGCGGTCTATAGCCTGGACGAGATCGGCAAGCACCTGGTCGAGGCGTGCGTCTGATGGATGTCTTGAGCCTGATCGGGATCATCCTGGCGTTTGTCGCTATTGTCGGCGGTAATTACCTTGAAGGGGGGCACCTGTCGGCGCTGCTCAACGGCCCGGCGGCGTTGATCGTGCTGGGCGGCACCCTGGCCGCGGCGCTGCTGCAGTCACCCATGAGTGCCTTCAAGCGGGCGCTGCAGATTGTGCGCTGGATTCTTTTCCCGCCGCGTATCGACCTGGCTGGCGGTATCGACCGGGTGGTCAACTGGAGCCTGACCGCACGCAAGGAAGGCCTGCTGGGCCTGGAAGGCGTGGCCGATGCCGAGCCCGATCCTTACGCGCGCAAGGGTTTGCAACTGCTGGTCGACGGTGCCGAACCCGAAGCCATCCGCAGCATCCTCGAAGTGGACTTCTACACCCAGGAAAGCCGCGACATCCAGGCTGCCAAGGTGTTCGAGTGCATGGGCGGTTATGCGCCGACCATCGGTATCATCGGTGCGGTCATGGGCCTGATTCATGTCATGGGCAACCTGGCCGACCCTTCGCAACTGGGCAACGGTATTGCCGTGGCCTTTGTCGCCACCATCTACGGTGTGGCGAGTGCCAACCTGATCCTGCTGCCGATTGCCAACAAGCTCAAGGCGCTGGCCATGCGTCAGTCGCGCTACCGGGAAATGCTCCTGGAAGGCCTGCTGTCGATTGCCGAGGGCGAGAACCCGCGCTCGATCGAGCTGAAGCTTCAGGGCTTCATGGAGTAACACATGGCACGCCGTCGACAACCTGAGGAACACGAAAACCACGAACGCTGGCTGGTGTCCTACGCGGATTTCATCACCTTGCTGTTCGCTTTTTTCGTGGTCATGTACTCGATTTCCTCGATCAACGAGGGCAAGTACAAGATCCTCTCCCAGGCCTTGATCGGGGTGTTCAACGATCCCGAGAAGAGCATGCGCCCGATCCCTATCGGCGATGAGCGGCCGCTGACCGTCAAGCCGGCCGAGCCGCTGATCAAGGACAGCGATCAGGTCGATGCCGGCCTTGCGCAAACCAGCAGTGATCCGCTGAAAACCATCACCGATGACGTGCGCGACGCCTTTGGCGACTTGATCAAATCCGATCAGATGAC
>JBOICD010000409.1:0-3668 GCA_050739855.1 Pseudomonas sp. | reverse complement strand
GGGAGCGGGCTTGCCCCGCGATGCGATTTGACTGACACACCGCAATCGCGGGGCAAGTCGAGTCGTCGCACCGCCGCTCCCACAATGCCTATGGGGCCGGGTTGGGCTGGTCCTGGTGGATGGCTTCGATAGCTGCCAATAGCTCGTCAGAGAGCTTGAGGTCGAGGCTGGCGAGGTTGCTGTCGAGCTGCTCCAGGTTAGTTGCGCCAATGATGTTGCTGGTCACGAATGGCTGGCGGGTGACAAACGCCAGGGCCATCTGTGCCGGGTCCAGGCCGTGCTCGCGGGCCAACTGCACGTAGCGGCTGCAGGCGGCGACGGTCTGCGGGTTGGAGTAGCGGGAGAAACGGCTGAACAGGGTCAGGCGACCCTTGGCGGGGCGCGCACCGTTCTCGTACTTGCCCGAAAGCATGCCAAAGGCCAGTGGCGAGTAGGCCAGCAAGCCGCACTGCTCGCGAATGGCAATTTCCGCCAGGCCCACTTCGAAACTGCGGTTGAGCAGGTTGTAAGGGTTCTGGATCGACACGGCGCGGCTCCAGCCCCGGCTTTCGGCGAGCTGCAGGAACTTCATGGTGCCCCAGGGCGTTTCGTTGGACAGGCCGACATGGCGGATCTTGCCGGCCTTGACCTGCCCGTCGAGCACTTCCATGGTTTCTTCCAGCGGTGTGAAGTGATCCTGGGGCAGGTGCTGGTAACCCAGCTTGCCGAAGAAATTGGTGCTGCGTTCGGGCCAGTGCAGCTGGTAGAGGTCGATCCAGTCGGTTTGCAGGCGCTTGAGGCTGGCGTCCAGGGCGGCGACGATGTGCTGGCGGTTGTGCTTGAGCTGGCCGTCGCGAATGTGGCTGATGCCATTGCCCGGGCCGGCCACCTTGCTGGCCAGGATCCACTCGGCACGATCACCGCGGGCCTTGAACCAGTTGCCGATGATGCGCTCGGTGGCGGCGTAGGTTTCCGGACGCGGCGGTACCGGATACATCTCGGCGGTATCGATGAAATTGATCCCGGCAGCCTTGGCGCGTTCGATCTGGGTGAACGCCTCGGCCTGGTCATTCTGCTCGCCCCAGGTCATGGTGCCGAGGCATAACGTGCTGACCTTGAGGTCGGTGCGGCCCAGCTGGCGATGGTCCATCGGCTTCTCCCTGGCAAAAGAAGCATAAAAGCAGGTTGAATTTTTTTTCGCAATCTGGATAATTCAGCCCCTCTCGGTGTGGTGGGAGTGATGCCCCGCTCACAGAAGAACCCTGCCGAATATTGGACGCGCTGACCCGAGCCCCCGATAGCGTCCGTGTGCGGCTGTGTCCTTGACTTGTCAAGGTGCGCACTATCCAGTAAGATCCGCCGTCTTATTTTCGCTTGGGCGGCCCCTGAGGCTATAAAGAATGAAAACTTTTACTGCTAAACCGGAAACAGTAAAGCGCGACTGGTTCGTAGTTGACGCCGCTGGTCAGACCCTGGGTCGTCTGGCTACCGAAATCGCTAGCCGTCTGCGTGGCAAGCACAAACCAGAATACACTCCTCACGTTGACACCGGCGACTACATCGTCGTCATCAACGCCGAGCAGATCCGTGTCACTGGTGCCAAGACTTCGGACAAAATGTACTACTCCCACTCCGGCTTCCCGGGCGGTATCAAGGAAATCAACTTCGAGAAGTTGATCGCCAAGGCCCCTGAGCGCGTGATCGAGACCGCGGTTAAAGGCATGCTGCCTAAAAACCCACTGGGTCGCGACATGTACCGTAAGCTGAAAGTCTATGCGGGCGCTACTCACCCTCATACTGCTCAGCAGCCCCAAGAACTGAAGATTTAACGGAATAGTTCATTATGTCGGCGACTCAAAATTACGGCACTGGCCGTCGCAAGACCGCAACCGCTCGCGTTTTCCTGCGTCCAGGTACCGGTAACATCTCCATCAACAACCGTTCTCTGGACGTGTTCTTCGGTCGTGAAACCGCGCGCATGGTAGTACGCCAGCCGCTGGAACTGACCGAAACCACCGAAAAGTTCGACATCTACGTCACCGTTATCGGTGGTGGTGTCAGCGGCCAGGCCGGTGCGATCCGTCACGGTATCACCCGTGCACTGATGGACTACGACGAAACCCTGCGTAGCGCTCTGCGTAAAGCTGGCTTCGTTACCCGTGACGCTCGTGAAGTCGAGCGTAAGAAAGTGGGTCTGCGTAAAGCACGTAAGCGTCCTCAGTACTCCAAGCGTTAATTTCGCTTCGGCGTTCAAAAAAAGCCCGGTTCCTGGTGGAACCGGGCTTTTTTTATGTCTTGAATAACTATGCTGTTCTTTACTGTGACAACTTGCCGCATAGACGCAGGTCAAGAGGTACAAGGGATTGCGCCTTGGCTGCGGGCTAATCACCTTGTCAGAGAAGGGTCTTTTCATTACCATGCGGCAAATTTTTAGCAGTTCAGAAATTACTTAGTAGATGCCTGTTGTAACAGGCCATAAAGCTGATGGGAGAGGACTGAATGAGCAATGACGGCGTCAATGCAGGCCGGCGTCGCTTCCTTGTAGCAGCCACATCCGTGGTGGGTGCTGCAGGAGCGGTGGGGGCTGCGGTCCCGTTCGTGGGGTCATGGTTCCCCAGTGCCAAGGCGAAAGCCGCAGGTGCACCGGTGAAGGTCAATATCGCCAAGGTAGAGCCAGGTCAGCAGATGATTGCTGAATGGCGTGGCCAGCCGGTCTTCATCGTCCGCCGCACCGAAGAGATCCTTGGTAACCTCAAGAAGATCACCGGCGACCTCTCCGACCCTGAATCCAAGGCATCGGTTCAACCCACCTACGTCAACCCGGAAAACCGTGCGATCAAGCCGGAGATCCTGGTGCTGGTCGGTCTGTGCACCCACCTGGGCTGCTCGCCAACCTTCCGTCCTGAAGTCGCCCCGGTCGACCTGGGTCCCAAGTGGGTCGGCGGTTACTTCTGCCCGTGCCACGGTTCCCACTACGACCTGGCTGGCCGCGTCTACAAGTCCCAGCCGGCGCCGCTCAATCTGCCAGTGCCGCCGCACTCTTATGAGTCGGACGACATCATTGTCGTCGGCGTCGATCAGGAGAACGCGTGATGAGCAAGTTCATGGATTGGGTTGACGCCCGCTTCCCCGCGACCAAGATGTGGGAAGACCATCTCAGCAAGTATTACGCACCGAAGAACTTCAACTTCTTCTACTTTTTCGGCTCCCTGGCACTGCTGGTGCTGGTTAACCAGATCGTCACTGGCGTCTGGCTGACCATGAGCTTCACGCCGTCGGCCGAAGAGGCATTCGCCTCGGTCGAATACATCATGCGTGACGTCGAATACGGCTGGATCCTGCGCTACCTGCACTCCACCGGCGCCTCGGCGTTCTTCATCGTCGTCTACCTGCACATGTTCCGCGGTCTGCTGTACGGCTCGTACCAGAAGCCTCGCGAGCTGGTCTGGGTGTTCGGTATGCTGATCTACCTGGCACTGATGGCTGAAGCCTTCATGGGCTACCTGCTGCCATGGGGCCAGATGTCCTACTGGGGTGCCCAGGTGATCATCTCGCTGTTCGGTGCGATTCCAGTGATCGGCGATGACCTGACCCAGTGGATCCGTGGTGACTACCTGATCTCCGGCATCACCCTGAACCGCTTCTTCGCCCTGCACGTTGTGGCCCTGCCGATCGTCATTCTCGGCCTG
>JBOICD010000408.1:0-3670 GCA_050739855.1 Pseudomonas sp. | reverse complement strand
GTGTGGCTGACAGACCGCAATCGCGGGGCAAGCCCGCTCCCACCGGACAATCGATCCTGGATCGCTAGTTTTAACCTTAAGTTACAAAACCTCATTCCGATATGCGTTATACAGGTACCGGTGATAATCATCAGTGGCCTAGTGCCATTGTGCGCGCAGAACAATAAGAATCGGAGGGGACTACCCGTGAAGAGCCTGTTGTATCCGGCCATCGCGCTGATGAATCGGTTGAGCTTCGGAATGAAATTCAGCCTGATTAGTATCCTGTTTTTCCTGCCCATGCTGGTGACCAACTTTTATCTGGTCCGCGATTCCTATGCGCAGTTTCATGCCACCCGGGTCGAGCTGCAGAGCCTTGAGCTGCTGGCAGACAGTCTGGCCTTGCGTGGCGACCTGGAAACCCTGGGCAACCTGGTGCAGATCAACGCCGTGCTTGGCCAGTCGGGTAAAGCTCAGGATATCGAGGCGCAGATCGCCAACCTTGAGCAACAGGTGCTCAAACGATTGGCGGGGCTGAATGCAGTCGTTGCCGATGAAGAGCAGGCCAGGGAGTTTCACGCCAAACGCGACGAAATGCTCAACCAGCTCAAGGCTGCCCAGGCAGAGTCGTCGCTGCTGAGCAAGGTTGCTTACCTGGACAAGTTGCTGGGCCAGGCTCAGGTGCTGAGTAAAATGATTGCCAGCCAGGCCGGACTCAATCAGGACAGCGATCTGGCGATTCGCCAACTCACCGAACTGATGACCACGGTGACCCCGGAAGTCACCCAGACCCTTGGCGAAGGCCGGACAATGGGCGCCTATTCCCTGGGCCAGGGCTTTCTCAACTCCGCTGTCAGTACCCGCTTCGAGGATTTGCTCCAGCGCCTGGACAAGCTTGCTGCCAATTACGCCCTCAGGGTTCAGGATGCCTTGGCCACTGAGCCCGGGGCGCAAGCGCGTCTGGGCAGCCTGGCCGCCAGTAGCCAGGCTTCCTTGAAGCAGGCCAGCGAACTGTTCGAAGAACAGGTGGTGGTGGCCGAAACCCTCGATGCACCGTGGCTGGCGTTCTATCAGCAGGTCAGCAGTCTGATGGCGCAGACTTACGCGCTCAACACCGCTACGGGCGAGTTTCTCGACCAGCAATTGCAACAGCGTCTGGGCGAGCACCGTTTGCACATGATCCTGCTGGTGTCTGCCCTGGCAGGCGTGTTTTTGCTGATTGTCTACCTCTACAGCGGGTTCTATGCCTCAACCCGGCATACCCTGAAAACCCTCGGTGCCGTCATGGACAAGGTTGCCGCTGGCGACATGACCGTGAATTTCCGCGCCAGCAGCCGTGATGAACTGGGTGAATTGGGCCAGGTGTTCAATGGCACCGTGCGGCGCATTCATGACCTGATCGAGCAGGTGGGCCACACCGTGGTCGAAGTCGAACGCCAGGCCGAACAGGTGCATGCCGTGTCGGCACGCAGCAACCAGGCGGTCAGCGGCCAGCGCGGGCAGATCGAACAGGTCGCCACCGCCATGAACCAGATGTCGGCCACCGCCCAGGAAGTGGCGCGCAGTGCCGCAGCAGCGGTCAACAGCGCCCACAGCGTCAATCAGGAAACCGTCAGCGGCCGCGGCCTGGTCGAATCCCAGCAAGGCAACATCGTGCGCCTGGCCGGCGAAATCGATCAGTCGGTGGTGGTGATCAACCAGTTGGCCAGCGACAGTCAGGCCATCAGCCGGGTGCTGGAGGTGATCAAAAGCATCGCTGAGCAGACCAATCTGCTCGCCCTGAATGCGGCCATCGAGGCGGCACGGGCCGGCGAGCAGGGACGCGGCTTTGCCGTGGTGGCCGACGAGGTCCGCACCCTGGCCAAGCGCACCCAGCACTCGACCGAAGAAATCGAACAGATGATTTCGCGCCTGCAGGGCGGTGTCGGTGCGGCGGTCAAGGCCATGGATGCCAGTCACCAGGTGGCTGCCGGCACGGTCGGGCAGTCGCAGCAGGTGCAGCAGGCGCTGGAGAACATTCTCGGCGCGGTCGGCAGTATCGTTGACCAGAACCAGCAGATTGCCGCTGCAGTGGAGCAGCAGACGACGGTCGCGCACGACATCGACCAGAATATCGTCGAGATCAACCGCGCGGCTGAACACACCACCCAGGGGGCTCACCAGACTGAAGATGCCAGCCGCCAGTTGTCAGCCCAGGTGATGGAGCTCAAGCGCCTGATCGGCGCGTTCAGGGTCTGAGATCTGCGGTTGCTGAACTTTTCCACGCTGTGACAAAGTAGCGCCCTGAAGGATTCCAGGGAGCCGGATGTGTCGGCAACGCTGCGGGTGTAGTCTCACCCTCACAGCAACGGAACCTCGAGTCCCCGCGATTCGGCTCCCTCAGCACATTCACTGACGAGGTACAGACATTGGCCATCATCCACCCTAAAGTTCGCGGTTTTATCTGCACCACTACGCATCCAACCGGTTGCGAGCTGAACGTACGTGATCAGATCGAAGCCACCCGCAAGCAGGGCGTGCGCAAGGATGGTCCGAAAAAGGTCCTGGTGATCGGTGCATCCAGCGGCTACGGCCTGGCGGCGCGCATCACCGCAGCGTTCGGCTTCGGTGCCGACACCCTGGGTGTGTTCTTCGAAAAGCCGGGCACCGAGACCAAGCCAGGCACCGCCGGCTGGTACAACGCCGCCGCCTTCGACAAGTTCGCCAAGGCCGAAGGCCTGTACAGCAAGTCGATCAACGGTGACGCCTTCTCCGACGAAGCGCGGGCCAAGGTCATCGAGCTGATCAAGAACGAAATGGGCGGCCAGGTCGATCTGGTGGTCTACTCGCTGGCTTCGCCGGTGCGCAAGCTGCCACAGACTGGTGAGCTGGTGCGTTCGGCGCTCAAGCCAATTGGCCAGCCGTACAAGTCGACCGCTATCGACACCAACAAAGACACCATCATCGAGGCGTCCATCGAGCCTGCAAGCGAGCAGGAAATTGCCGACACCGTGACCGTCATGGGTGGTCAGGACTGGCAGTTGTGGATTGATGCCCTGGATGCCGCGGGTGTACTGGCGCCGCAGGCACGCACCGTGGCCTTCAGCTACATCGGCACCGAAATCACCTGGCCGATCTACTGGCACGGTGCGTTGGGCAAAGCCAAGATGGACCTGGACGCAACCGCCAAGCGCTTGGAGAAGAAGGTCGGCGCTGGCGCCAACGTCGCCGTGCTGAAGTCGGTTGTCACCCAGGCCAGCTCGGCCATTCCGGTGATGCCGCTGTACCTGTCGATGGTCTTCAAGATCATGAAGGAAAAGAACGTTCACGAAGGCACCCAGGACCAGCTCGACCGTCTGTTCCGTGACCGTCTGTACCGCGAAGATGGCGCGCCAGCAGCACTGGACGAAGAAGGCCGTCTGCGCCTGGACGACTGGGAACTGCGTGATGACGTGCAGGATGCCTGCAAGGCCCTGTGGCCTCAGGTCACCACCGAGAACCTGTTCGAAATGACCGACTACGCCGGTTACAAGAAGCAGTTCCTCAACCTGTTCGGCTTCGAGCGTTCGGACGTCGACTACGACGCCGACGTCGCCACCGACGTACAGTTCGACTGCATCGAGCTGTAACCCGGCCATCGTCGCCACCTCTGGGTTCGCTCAGGGGCGGCGACTGTTTGAGGTTCCCCTATGAGCAGCCTCGAAACATTTCT
>JBOICD010000407.1:0-3672 GCA_050739855.1 Pseudomonas sp. | reverse complement strand
ATAGTTCCCAGTGGGAGCGGGCTTGCCCCGCGATAAAGCTTCACATCGCCGGCAAGTCGATCACAAACCGCGTCCAGCCCGCTGCCGACTCGGCACGAATACTCCCGCCATGGGCCTGGACAATCGAACGGGTAATCGCCAAGCCCAACCCCGCATGCTCGCTACTGCCTTCGCGACGCGCCGGATCGGCCCGATAAAAACGGTCGAACAGTCGCGGTAGCAATGCCGGGTCTATGGGCTCGCCAGTATTGGCCACCTGCAAGCGCACCTGGTCATTCCCCACCTCGATACTCAAGCGAATCTCGCCCTGTGCCGGGGTAAAGCGCAAGGCGTTATCCAGCAGGTTGGACAGGGCCCGGCGCAGCATGTGCCGGTCACCTTCCAGGCTGGCCTGCCCTTCGCGGTGCAACGTAATACCGGTTTCTTCGGCCAGCGGGGCGTAGTACTCCAGCAAGGCATCAGCCTCATCAGACAGGGCAAGCCGCTGGCGGCTGGGCATCAACAGGCCGTGGTCGGCCTTGGCCAGATAGAGCATGTCGTTGACCAGTTGTGCCATCCACTGCAGCTCTTCAAGGTTGCTGTGCAAGGCTTCGCGGTATTCGTCCAGATCGCGTGGGCGGGTGAGGGTGACCTGGGTGTGCGTCAGCAGGTTCGACAGTGGCGTGCGCAATTCGTGGGCGATATCGGCAGAGAACGCCGACAAACGCTGAAAGGCATCATCCAGACGCTCCAGCATGGCGTTGACGGTCTGTGCCAGTTCGGCCAGTTCAACCGGCATCTGGTTTTCAGGCAGGCGCGTGGTCAACGAGCGCGCCGATACCTGTGAGGCGATCTCGCCCATGCGCCGCAATGGTCGCAGGCCGCTTCGCACAGCCCAGGCACCGAGCAGGGCAGTGGCCAGGGCAGAGAGGCCGACGGTCAGCCAGATCAGTTGCAGCATGCGTTGCTGGAAGTGCTGGTGGTGAGTGATGTCGAGAAACAGCGTCAGTTGCGCTGAGTGCGGATCGCCCTGCTGCAGGTTGACGCACAGACTGCGGTAGTTGCTACTGGCGCTATGGAAGGTGCTGAGCCCAGGCACCTGGGGTGAGTCGGGTAGATTGGCCTGACTGTCGAACCACAGCTGGCCATCACTGCCCCGTACCCGTACAGCGAGGTCAGCCTGGTGGCTCAACTCAGCTTGCAAGGCGGGGAGGCGCGAGGTCAGGCTGGCCGGGTCGTGGACGCCGTTGAGCATCTGGCGCAATACTGACAGCCGACTCTCGAGCAGTTGCTGGTCCACTTCGATGAAATGGTGTTCACTGGCCCGGCTGAATAAAAAACCAGCAGTTAACGATACCACCGCTGTGCAAGCGGCAAACAACAGTGCCAGACGGCCACCCAGGGACAATCGGAGCATCAGGCAGGCCGCTCTTCAAGCACGTAGCCCATGCCGCGCACGGTATGGATCAGCTTGTGTTCGTGGTTGTCATCGATTTTCAGCCGTAGACGGCGGATCGCCACTTCGATGACGTTGGTCTCACTGTCGAAATTCATGTCCCAGACCTGTGAGGCAATCAGCGACTTGGGCAGCACTTCGCCCTGGCGTCGTAGCAGCAGCTCAAGCAGGGCAAATTCCTTGGCCGTAAGATCGATACGCTGGCCGTTGCGCTCGACCCGGCGACGGATCAGATCCAGGCGCAGGTCGCCCAGCCGTAGGCTGGTTTCCTGGGGCGGGCTGCTGCCGCGACGCAGCAGGCTGCGCACCCGTGCCAGCAACTCGGAGAAGGCAAACGGCTTGACCAGGTAATCATCGGCGCCCAGCTCCAGGCCATGCACGCGGTCTTCAACGGCATCGCGGGCGGTGAGGAACAGCACCGGCACCTCACTGCCGGCTGCGCGTACGGCCTGGAGGATCTGCCAGCCATCGCGGCCAGGCAGCATCACATCGAGGATCAGCAGGTCGTAGTCGCCCGTCAGCGCCAGGTGCTGGCCGGTATTGCCGTCGGCGGCCAGCTCCGTGGCAAAGCCTGCTTCACTGAGGCCCTGGCTCAAGTACTGGCCGGTTTTGGTCTGGTCTTCGACGATCAACAGTTTCATCGGGGAGGCTCATGGGCATGAATTGCCGGGTGGTTATACCGCGCCGGAGGTTGTGGGTGGCCAAGCTGACAAAGTTGTAATGTTTTTGTCAGGTAGCTGCCAGCGCCGGATTTCTACAGTGAAGCCTGATTCGTCGCAACCCTGGAGTGGGCCTGATATGAAACACTTTTTTTCGCTGGCGCACTGGCGCTGTTCAGTCTGCCTGCACTGGCTTCTCCTGCGAATTCATTTACCTTTGGCGCGCCTGCAGCGGCTGCCAAGGCTGATCGTACCGTGGAGATCGTCATGGGCGATATGTACTACGCGCCACGCAGCTTGCAGGTCAAGGCTGGAGAAACCGTACGCTTCGTGCTGATCAACAAGGGCGCGGTGGCACATGAATTCAGCCTCGGCGACGCGCTCATGCATGCCAGGCATCAGAAGGAAATGATCGCGATGCAGGGTCAGATGGATCACGCGGCCATGGGCCACGGCAGCATGCAGCACGGTGCAATGATGAAGCATGACGATCCCAATACGGTGATGGTTGCCCCCGGCAAGCGTGGTGAGCTGACCTGGGCCTTCACTCAGACTACCCCCATCGAGTTCGCCTGCAACGTGCCGGGCCATTATCAGGCTGGCATGGTTGGTGAACTGACCATCGGCCAATAACAGCCGATTCCCCTTTGCATGGCACAAACCGATAAACTAGGCACATTTCGTCCTTCAGGTTTGAGTCATGCACCCCGCCGCCGAACATTCCCCGCTGGGCAAGTCCAGCGAATACATTGCCACTTACACGCCATCGCTGCTGTTCCCGATCCCTCGCGCGGCCAAATGGGCCGAGTTGGGCGTCAGTGCCGAAACGCTGCCGTGGCAAGGTGTGGATTTCTGGAACTGCTTCGAACTGTCCTGGCTGCTGCCTTCGGGCAAGCCAGTGGTAGCCATTGGCGAGTTCGCCATTCCCGCTGACTCGCCAAACATCATCGAGTCCAAGTCGTTCAAGCTGTACCTGAACTCCCTGAATCAGACCGTGTTCGAAACGCCGGCAGCGTTGCAGGCGTGCCTGGCAAAAGATCTCTCGGCCGCGGCCGGCAAGCCGGTGGTCGTGCAGATCCGTAGCCTGGCTGAAGTCGAAGGGCAGGGCGTGGTTGCCTTGCCGGGCGAGTGCATTGACGACCTGGACGTCAGCATCAACAACTATGAGCAACCGCAGCCGGAATTGCTGCGTTGCGACTGCAGCCGCATCGTCGAAGAAACCTTGCACAGCCATCTGCTCAAGTCCAATTGCCCGGTCACTGGCCAGCCGGACTGGGGTAGCGTGACCGTGCATTACCGTGGGGCGGCGCTGGATCACGCGAGCCTGCTGACCTACCTGATCAGTTTCCGCCAGCATGCCGATTTCCATGAACAGTGCGTGGAACGCATCTACCTGGACCTCAAGCGCTTGCTCAATCCTGAATTCCTGACGGTTTATGCCCGTTACGTGCGCCGCGGCGGGCTGGATATCAACCCGTACCGCAGCACCGAAACCGTGGCACTGCCGAACCTGCGCCTGGTTCGTCAGTAGCTGTGATTATCGCGGGGCAAGCCCGCTCCCACCGGTGGGAGCGGGCT
>JBOICD010000406.1:0-3681 GCA_050739855.1 Pseudomonas sp. | reverse complement strand
GGTCGCCACCGAGCAGCCGTTGGACTCGATGGAAGTGCAGGGCGCCAATGACCGTCGCCAGCTGGCCGAACTGGAGCGTCACTACCAGTTGCGTGAAGCGCGTCGTTTGATGGCTCAAGGGGTAACCCTGCGTGACCCGGCGCGTTTTGACGTGCGTGGTGAAGTGACCGTTGGTCGCGACGTGCTCATCGACATCAACGTCATTCTCGAAGGCCGTGTGGTCATTGAAGACGACGTGGTGATCGGCCCGAACTGCGTGATCAAGAACAGCACCCTGCGCAAGGGTGTCGTGGTCAAGGCCAACAGCCACCTCGAAGGCGCGATCATGGGTGAAGGCAGCGATGCCGGCCCGTTTGCCCGCCTGCGTCCAGGCAGCGTGCTGGAAGCCCGTGCCCATGTGGGTAACTTTGTCGAACTGAAGAACGCCCACCTCGGTGAAGGCGCCAAGGCCGGCCACCTGACCTACCTGGGCGATGCCGAGGTCGGTGCGCGTACCAACATCGGTGCCGGTACCATCACCTGCAACTACGATGGCGCGAACAAGTTCAAGACCATCCTCGGTGAGGACGTGTTCATCGGTTCGAACAACTCCCTGGTTGCGCCTGTGGATATCCTTGCCGGCGCTACCACCGCTGCCGGTTCGACCATCACCCAAAACGTCGAGGCTGCCCAGCTAGCCGTCGGCCGCGCGCGCCAGCGCAATATCGATGGCTGGAAGCGGCCGGAGAAGATCAAGAAGAGCTGAAGTTATACACAGTGATGAACAGGGGCCGACTGGATTGTGCATAAGTCGGCCCTCTTTCGTTTGTGGATAAACAGATTAGGTGGATTAAGTTATTCACAGGCGAATTTTTCATCTATCTGCTTGACGCTTTTCGTCCTTTAGGTTTTGATTGGCATCACTAACTTTCGAAACGAAACTTAAAGACACCATGTCGAAACGTAACACCCCCCAGCGCCGCCACAATATCCTCGCCTTGCTCAACGAGCAGGGGGAAGTGAGCGTTGATGCGCTAGCCAAACGTTTCGAAACCTCGGAAGTCACCATCCGCAAGGATCTCGCCGCGCTGGAAGCCAATGGCTTGCTGCTGCGTCGCTACGGTGGTGCGGTGACCATGCCCCAGGAGCTGATCGCTGATCAGGGCCAGCCGGTTTCGCTGTACAAGCAAGCGATTGCCCGGGCGGCGGTTGGGCGTATCCGTGAACATGCACGCATCATCATCGACAGTGGCAGTACCACCGCAGCGATGATTCCCGAGCTGGGCCACCAGCCAGGCCTGGTAGTGATGACCAACTCGCTGAATGTCGCCCGTGCCCTGAGCGAGCTGGAACACGAGCCTGTACTGTTGATGACCGGTGGCACCTGGGACCCGCACTCCGAGTCCTTCCAGGGGCAGGTCGCCGAGCAGGTACTACGCTCTTACGATTTCGACCAGCTGTTCATTGGCGCCGATGGCATCGACTTGATGCGCGGCACTACGACTTTCAATGAGTTGCTCGGCCTGAGCCGGGTGATGGCCGAAGTGGCCCGGGAAGTGATCGTGATGGTCGAGTCCGACAAGGTCGGGCGCAAGATTCCCAACCTCGAGCTGCCCTGGGGCAACGTCAACACCCTGATTACCGATGAGCGCTTGCCCGCTGAGGCGCGCGAACAAATTGAAGCCCGCGGCGTCCATGTGATTTGTGCCGCACTCTCCAAGGAGCATAACTAATGTGTGGAATCGTTGGTGCCGTCGCCGAACGTAATATCACCACTATCCTCATCGAAGGCCTCAAGCGCCTGGAATACCGCGGTTATGACAGCG
The DNA here is from genome assembly GCA_050739855.1 of Pseudomonas sp. GTDB lineage: Bacteria > Pseudomonadota > Gammaproteobacteria > Pseudomonadales > Pseudomonadaceae > Aquipseudomonas. The sequence continues at coordinate 1,876 of JBOICD010000406.1, read as the reverse complement.
CAGGTCTGGCGGTTTACAGCCAGCAAGGGACTCTGGAGCGTCGTCGTCGCATTGGCAAGGTCAGCGAGCTGGAAGCCGCTGTAGCCGCCGATCCGCTGGCAGGCCAGCTGGGTATTGCCCACACCCGTTGGGCAACCCACGGCGCGCCCACCGAGCATAACGCTCACCCGCATTTCTCTGGCCAGGATCTGGCGGTGGTGCACAACGGCATCATCGAGAACCACGAAGAACTGCGCGGAAAGCTCAAGGGCCTGGGCTATGTGTTCAGCTCTGAGACGGACACCGAAGTCATCGTCCACCTGCTGCACCACACCCTGAAAACCGTTCCGGACCTGGCCGATGCCCTGAAGGCTGCAGTCAAGCAACTGCATGGTGCCTATGGCCTGGCGGTGATCAGCACGCATCAGCCAGACCGCCTGCTGGCCGCCCGCAGCGGCAGCCCGCTGGTGATTGGTCTGGGCCATGGGGAGAACTTCCTGGCTTCAGACCAGCTGGCCCTGCGTCAGGTGACCGACCGCTTCATGTACCTGGAAGAAGGCGACATCGCCGAGATCCGCCGCGACCAGGTGACCATCTGGGATTTGGCCGGTCACCCGGTCCAGCGCGAAACCGTGCAGTACCACGAAGGTGCGGAAGCCGCCGACAAGGGCACTTATCGCCACTTCATGCTCAAGGAAATCCACGAGCAACCAACCGTGGTACAGCGCACCCTGGAAGGGCGTCTGGGCAAGGACCACGTCATGGTTCAGGCCTTCGGCCCGCAAGCTGCCGAGCTGTTCGCCAAAGTCCGTAACGTGCAGATCGTCGCCTGTGGCACCAGCTATCACGCTGGCATGGTTGCACGTTACTGGCTCGAAGAACTGGCCGGCATTCCGTGCCAGGTAGAAGTGGCCAGCGAGTTCCGCTACCGCAAGGTGGTGGTGCAACCGGACACCCTGTTTGTCTCGATCTCCCAGTCCGGTGAAACCGCCGACACCCTGGCCGCCTTGCGCAACGCCAAGGAGCTTGGCTTCCTCGGCAGCCTGGCGATCTGCAACGTTGGCATCAGCTCGCTGGTGCGCGAGTCGGACCTGACCCTGCTGACCCAGGCCGGTCCGGAAATCGGTGTGGCTTCGACCAAAGCATTCACCACCCAGCTGGTATCGCTGATGCTGCTGACCCTGTCCCTGGGCCAGGTACGTGGCACTTTGAAGGCCGGTGTCGAAGCCGAGCTGGTCGAAGAACTGCGCCGTCTGCCGACGCGCCTGGGCGAAGCCCTGGCCATGGACGCCATCGTTGAGAAAACCGCCGAGCTGTTCGCGGACAAGCACCACACGCTGTTCCTTGGCCGTGGCGCGCAGTTCCCGGTGGCGATGGAAGGGGCGCTCAAGCTCAAGGAGATCTCTTACATCCACGCCGAAGCCTATCCGGCCGGTGAGCTCAAGCACGGCCCGCTGGCGCTGGTGGACAGCGACATGCCGGTGGTCACCGTGGCGCCGAACAACGAACTGCTGGAGAAGCTCAAGTCCAACCTGCAGGAAGTACGCGCCCGTGGCGGTGAATTGATTGTCTTCGCCGACGAACACGCCGGTATGAGCAATGGCGAAGGCACCCACGTGATCGCTGTGCCGCACATCATTGATGCCCTGGCGCCGATTCTCTATACCATTCCGCTGCAACTGCTTTCGTACTACGTGGCGGTGCTCAAAGGCACTGACGTCGACCAGCCGCGTAACCTGGCGAAATCGGTGACTGTAGAGTAACGATTGCCGTTGTTCACACCAGATGTTTTGAAAGAATAAAGGTTGTCACAAAAGAATAAAGGTTGTCACAAGTTAATAAAGGTTGTCACAAGGCTCTAGCCCGGCCGTTTGTCGGGCTAGAGCCAGTCCTTTGA
>JBOICD010000405.1:0-3685 GCA_050739855.1 Pseudomonas sp. | reverse complement strand
GGGGGCTGACCCCGGCCTGGCTCACCGACCTGTCGCGCACCCCCGCCCATGCCCGGGCCGAAACCCTGGCCGAGCAACCGATGTTTCGCGAGGCGTTTCGCCTGCGCCGTTGCCTGATGCCGGCCAACGGCTTTTATGAATGGCGCGGTACCCAGCGCAAGCGCCCCTACTGGCTGACGCCGGGGGAGGGCTCTTCGCTGTTCTTTGCGGCGATCTGGGAGGCGTATCCGGTGCAGGATCAGGTCTGGTTGAGCACCGCAGTGGTGACTCAGGCGGCGGTGAATCAGCGGCGGCCGTTGATGCTCGATGCAGCGGGGCAGGCGGCCTGGCTCGATCCTGAGACGCCTGTGGCGCGGCTGTATGAGTTGCTGGCGAGCAGCCAGGCGCCGCTGCGTGAGCGGGTGCTGGCCAATTTTGTCAATGATCCGAAACTCAATGGGCCGGAGTGTCTGACCCCGGCTTAAAAGCATCGCGGGGCAAGCCCGCTCCCACAGGGTTTATCTAGTGCCCAGTGGGAGCGGGCTTGCCCCGCGATTGGTTTACACCCGGAACTGATTGATCAACCGCCGCTGCTGTTCTGCCAGCTTGGTCAACTCGGCACTGGCGGTACTCGACTCATCCGCGCCACCGGCCACTTCATTGGCCACCTGGCCAATGTTGATCACATTGCGGTTGATATCCTCAGCCACTGCGCTCTGCTCTTCCGCAGCGCTGGCGATCTGGGTGTTCATGTCATTGATCACCGATACCGCCTGAGTGATGCTCTCCAGCGCCTCTGCAGCGCGAGCCGCCTGCTGCACGCTGTCATCGGTCTTGCCCTGGCTGTCTTCCATGACCCTTACGACATCGCGGGTACCCTGTTGCAGTTGCTGAATCATCTGCTGGATTTCTTCAGTGGCCTGCTGAGTCTTCTGCGCCAGATTGCGCACCTCGTCGGCAACCACGGCAAAACCGCGACCCTGTTCGCCGGCACGTGCCGCCTCGATGGCCGCATTGAGCGCCAGCAGGTTGGTCTGTTCGGCAATGGCGCGAATAGCCGTCAGGATCGCATTGATGTTCTCGCTGTCGCGGGCCAGGGTCTGCACCACGCCGACCGCCCGGCCAATCTCTTCGGCCAGGGCGCTGATCGAGTTTGAAGTGCTACGCACGATCTGCAGGCCCTGATGGGCCGCCTGGTCGGCGTTACTGGCAGCCTGGGCGGCATGGGTGGCATTACGCGCCACATCCTGGGCGGTAGCGGTCATTTCGTGCACGGCGGTGGCCACCAGGTCGATCTCGGCCATTTGCTTGTGTACGCCCTGGTTGGTGCGGATCGCGATGTCGGCAGTGTGCTCCGAGGAATCACTGACTTTCTGTACCGAGGCCACTACCTGGCTGATCATTGCCTGCAGTTTGGCCAGGAAGGTATTGAAGCCCTTGGCGATCGAGCCCAGTTCATCGGCGCGGTCACTGCTCAGGCGGCGGGTCAGGTCGCCTTCGCCCTGGGCAATGTCGTCGAGCATGGCCACCATCTGGCGCAGCGGACGGGCGATGCCGTGAGCCAGCAGCCAGATCACCAGCAAACCGAGGGCGGCGATACCCAGGCCCATCAGGGTCATGCCGGTGAGATCGGTGCTGCGTTGGGCACTGAGTTCGTCCTGGAGCTTGTTCACGTCAGCCATTACCGCGCTCAGTGGCAACTCCAGCAGCAGCGTCCAGCGCGCGTCGGTATTGCCGATCTTGAACGGCAGGTACAACTCGATACGCCCGGCGTTCTGGTTGACCTCGTAGCGCAGGTTTTCACCGCTGAGCTGGCTCAGGGTAGTGGCGACACTGGCGTCGAGAACGTCACTGGCTTTCTCGCCGAACTTGCTCGGGTCTTTGGTAAACGCCACCAGGCGGCCGTTGCCGGAGACCAGTGCCAGTTCGCCAGCACCGTCATAGAGCTGTTTATCAGCGGTGTTGAGCAGCTCCTGGATAAAGTTCACCGACAGGTCGGCACCGGCTATCCCCTGGAACTGGCCATCGATCAGGATCGGTTCGACGAAAGAGGCGAGCATGACGATTTTGCCGCCTACGGGGTAGGGCGCCGGGTCGATCACGCACGCCTTCTTTGATTCGCGCGAGCACAGGTAGTACTCACTGGCGCGCACGCCGGTGGCGAGGATGGTGTTGTCATTGACATCGGCCAGCTTGTCCAGGCCCAGACTGCCGTCTTCATTACGGAACCACCAGGGCAGGAAACGCCCGTTGGCACTGTCGATACCGGTGATGGCGGTGCCGACGAAGCGGCTGTCATCATGGTCCAGGGCGTTGGCTTCCCAGCCCAGGTAGGTACCCAGGATCAACGGGTTGGTCACGGCTGTCTGCTTGAGCAGGGCGATCAATTGTTCGCGCTCGATCTTGAGCAGCGAGTTGCCGTTGGCATCCTTCATGCCCAGCATGGCGTTGCTGGTGGCCAGCCCGCGGGCGATCAGCAGCGGCGCTTCCAGGCCGCGCTGGATTTCGCTGACTTGCGTGCGGGCCAGGGCGCTCAGGCGTTGTTCGATCACCGCCTCGAACTGCTGCTGGGTGCGGGTCTGCACCAGCTCCTGGGTACGCTGGCCGGAGTACACGGCATACAGCACCAGGGCGGCCACAATACTCAAGACAATGGCGCCGGCCAGGGCCGCGACGGAAAACTGGATCGACCTGAACTTCATGAAGGGCTCCAAGCGCATAAAAATTCGTCTGCTTTGCGTTATCGGCGCGTGCCGGTCAAAGCATGAGTGCCGTCTGGAGAATTCTTCGTTCGGGGTGTGGCGGGCTCAATCGAGTCGGCCTAGGATACGCGGCATGTTCGAATGGAGTGTTTTCATGCGTAAGTCATTTGTTATCGGCGCCCTGAGTGCCAGCGTACTACTTGCCGGATGCCAGGCAGTGAACACTACCAGCGGCGGCGCCGTGGGTGTCGAGCGTAAGCAATATATGTTCAGCATGCTGTCGACCGACCAGGTCAACCAGATGTATGCCCAGTCTTATCAGCAGACCCTGGGCGAAGCTTCGAGCAAAGGTGTGCTCGACAAGACCAGTGCCCAGGCCAAGCGGGTCCAGGTCATTGCCGACCGGCTGATTGCCCAGGCGCCGAAATTCCGTCCGGATGCCGCGCAGTGGAACTGGGAAGTCAACCTGATCAAGAGCGACGAGCTCAACGCCAACTGCGGCCCAGGCGGCAAGATCTTTTTCTACACCGGGCTGATCGACAAGCTCAAGTTGACCGATGACGAGATCGCCGCGGTCATGGGCCATGAAATCGCCCACGCCTTGCGTGAGCACGGGCGTGAAGCGATGTCCAAGGCCTATGGTGTGCAGATGGCACGTCAGGGCGCGGGCGCCTTGCTGGGCCTTGGCCAGGACAGCCTGGCGATCGCCGACACCGTGGTGCAGTACAGCATGACCTTGCCCAACAGCCGTTCGAACGAGAACGAAGCCGACCTGATCGGCCTGGAGCTGGCGGCCCGTGCCGGTTACAACCCCAATGCCGCGATCACCCTGTGGGACAAGATGAGCCAGGCATCGGGTGGTTCGCAGCCGGAGTTCATGAGTACTCACCCAGCCTCGGCCAGCCGCCAGGCTTCGTTGCAGGCGGCGATTCCGAAGGTGATGCCGTTGTACGAGCAGGCCAAGAAGTAAAGCATCGCGGGGCAAGCCCGCTCCCGCCGAGCGG
>JBOICD010000404.1:0-3690 GCA_050739855.1 Pseudomonas sp. | reverse complement strand
GTGCGGCCCTTGGAGATACGGGCGATGAACATGCCGACGAACGGGCCCCAGGAAATCCACCAGGCCCAGTAGAACACGGTCCACAGCCCCAGCCAGCGCTCGGACTTGCCTGCCTCGCTTTCGTAGACATAGAGATCGAAGGTCTTCAGCACGATGCCGTTGAGGTAGTCGCCGATGTTCTGTACGAAACCGTTGAGCAGGTGCAGGGTGTCACCTGCCAGCAGGACGAAGATAAGCAGACCGCTGAACAGGATGATGTTCAGGTTCGACAGACGACGGATGCCGTTCTCCACACCGGACACTGCGGCCACCGTGGCCACAGTGGCCATGACCAGGATCACGATCAGCAGGTTGGTCTTGCTGTGATCCATGCCGAACAGGTATTCCAGGCCCGAAGACACCTGCATCGAGCCGATACCGAGGTTGGTCACCAGACCCAGCAGGGTCACGAACATGCCGAAGATGTCCACCGCGTGACCGGCGCCACCCTTGACCCAGCGCTCGCCCATCAGCGGGTACAGCGCCGAGCGCAGTGCCAGCGGCTGGTTGTGACGGTAGGCGAAGTAGCCCACAGCCAGACCGACCAGGGCGTAGATCGCCCAGCCGTGCAGGCCCCAGTGCAGGAAGGTCAGCTGCAGGCCCTGGCGCGCAGCCTCGGCGCTGGCCGAGGTGCCTTCTGGCGGATTGAAATAGTGATCCAGCGGCTCAGAAGCGCCGAAGTACAACAGCGAGATGCCGATACCCGAGGAGAACAGCATGCCGGCCCAAGCGCCGTAGCTGAAGTCGGGTTTGTCGTCCTTGCCGCCAAGCTTGAGCTTGCCGAAGCTGGAGAAGGCCAGAACGACCACGAATACCAGGTACCCGCCGATCACCAGCATGTAATACCAGCCGAAGCTGCGTGTCAGCCAGGTCTGGGCGACGTTGAGCACTTCGCCGGCTTTTTCAGGTACAGCGATAAGCAAGGCAGTCAACACGAGGATCAGCAACGCGGAGGTGATGAACACCACGCTGTTGACCCGGACCCTCTCGGCGGGGGTCTTGATAAGGGAGGCAGAACTCATTGCACGTAGGCTCCGGGCAGTGCGAGAGAAACGAAACGACCTTTGCCTAAGCAAATGGTGCAATAGCCCCACTGCTTCAGGTGTTATAAAAGCACCTTGAAAAACCGTGATCCCGAATCGATTGCGTTGAAAAAACAGAACGAAAACCCCGCTCCGAGGGTTGACCGTGCAGTCCTCGACCGCTCGGCAGATCTGTTCAACGCGCCGCTTACACCCGTCAACACCTTGTATTTCGGGGGTTCCACGCCTTTTTGGGGTGCCAATTTGGGCCAACTGACGGTAGGAAAAACCTGTCAATGGCACAGATTGTCGCAGAGCTTATTCTTTGTTGATTGAACGTTCAATCAAAACAAAATAGACTGGCCTTCGCCGAGGCAGCCGCTCGTCGACTGCTCGCAGGCCTGAGGAGATTTGCAAGATGCCCAAGGTCGGTATGCAACCCATCCGCCGTCAGCAGTTGATCGAAGCCACATTGCTGGCCATCGACCAGGTCGGCATGGGTGACGCCAGCATTGCGCTGATCGCCCGTTTGGCCGGTGTGTCGAATGGCATCATCAGTCACTACTTTCAGGACAAGAACGGCCTGATCGCAGCGACCATGCGGTACTTGATGAGCGTGCTGAACGAGAACGTCGTCGCCAACCGGCAGGCGCTCAAGGATCACAGCCCGCGTGCCCACCTGCAGGTGATCATCGAAGGCAACTTCGACGCCAGCCAGGTCAACGGCCCGGCAATGAAAACCTGGTTGGCCTTCTGGGCCTCCAGCATGCACCAGCCGTCTTTGCACAGGTTGCAGCGGATCAACGATCACCGCTTGTATTCCAACCTGTGCTGCCAGTTCCGTCGCGCCCTGCCGTTGCCTGAAGCACGCAGCGCGGCCCGCGGGCTGGCAGCGTTGATCGACGGTCTGTGGCTGCGCGGTGCGTTGTCCGGAGACGCCTTCGACACCGACCAGGCGAAACAAATCGCTTACGAATACATGGATCTACAACTGGCGAAACAGACGAGCCCGGACACGCAAAACCAGGCCTCTGAACCACCGCGCGCCGCGATTGCCCAACAAGCAGGAGCGCTGCACGGATAGCCAAACACACATATGCACTTGCGAGGACACTATGGCCCGTTTCGAACTGCAAAAACTCTACATTGATGGTGGTTATGTCGACGCTTCCAGCGACGCCACCTTCGACGCCATCAACCCGGCCAACGGCGAAGTCCTCGCTCAGGTGCAACGTGCCACTCAAGCAGACGTCGAGCGCGCAGTAGAAAGCGCCGAGCGCGGCCAGAAAGTCTGGGCCGCAATGACCGCCATGCAGCGTTCGCGCATCCTGCGCCGCGCCGTCGACATCCTGCGCGAGCGCAACGATGAGCTGGCCGCCCTGGAAACCCTGGATACCGGCAAGTCCTACTCGGAAACCCGCTACGTCGACATCGTCACCGGCGCTGACGTACTGGAATACTACGCAGGCCTGGTGCCGGCCATCGAAGGCGAGCAGATCCCGCTGCGCGACAGCTCGTTCGTCTACACCCGCCGCGAGCCGCTGGGCGTGACCGTCGGTATCGGCGCCTGGAACTACCCGATCCAGATCGCCCTGTGGAAATCCGCACCAGCCCTGGCGGCCGGTAACGCGATGATCTTCAAGCCGTCGGAAGTCACCTCGCTGACCACCCTGAAACTGGCCGAAATCTACACCGAAGCCGGCCTGCCAGACGGCGTGTTCAACGTTCTGACCGGCAGCGGCCGTGAAGTCGGCACCTGGCTGACCGAGCACCCGCGCATCGAGAAAATTTCCTTCACCGGCGGCACCACCACCGGCAAGAAGGTCATGGCCAGCGCCTCGAGCTCGACGCTCAAGGAAGTCACCATGGAACTGGGCGGCAAGTCGCCACTGATCATCTGCGACGACGCCGACCTCGATCGCGCCGCCGACATCGCCATGATGGCCAACTTCTACAGCTCGGGTCAGGTCTGCACCAACGGCACCCGCGTATTCGTCCCTGCCTCGATGAAAGCGGCCTTCGAAGCCAAGATCGCCGAGCGCGTTGCGCGCATCCGCGTTGGCAACCCTGAAGACGAAAACACCAACTTCGGCCCGCTGGTCAGCTTCGCCCACATGGAAAGCGTGCTGGGCTACATCGCCAAGGGCAAGGAAGAAGGCGCCCGCGTACTGTGCGGCGGCGAGCGTCTGACCGACGGCGAGTTCGCCAAGGGCGCGTTCGTGGCACCGACCGTGTTCACCGACTGCCGTGACGACATGACCATCGTCAAGGAAGAAATCTTCGGCCCAGTGATGAGCATCCTCTCCTACGAGAGCGAAGAAGAAGTCATCCGCCGTGCCAACGATACCGAATACGGCCTGGCCGCCGGTGTCTGCACCAACGACATCAGCCGCGCCCACCGCATCATCCACCAGCTGGAAGCCGGTATCTGCTGGATCAACGCCTGGGGCGAGTCGCCTGCCGAAATGCCGGTTGGCGGCTACAAGCAGTCCGGTGTCGGCCGTGAAAACGGCGTGAGCTCGCTGGCTCAGTACACGCGCATCAAGTCGGTACAGGTCGAGCTGGGCAACTACAACTCGGTGTTCTAAGCACCCCTGTAGCCGCGCCCGGCCCGCAAGGCCCGGGCGCT
>JBOICD010000403.1:0-3695 GCA_050739855.1 Pseudomonas sp. | reverse complement strand
GGTGGTCACCGCCGGGGTGCCGATGCGCAGGCCCGAGGTCACGAACGGCGATTGCGGGTCGTTGGGCACGGCGTTCTTGTTCACCGTGATGTGCGCGCGGCCCAAGGCGGCATCGGCGTCCTTGCCGGTGATGCCCTGGCGGATCAGGCTGACCAGGAACAGGTGGTTGTCGGTGCCGCCGGAGACCACGTCATAACCGCGCTGGCGGAAAATTTCCGCCATGGCCTGGGCGTTCTTGATGACCTGGAGCTGGTAATCCTTGAAGCCCGGTTCCAGGGCTTCCTTGAAGCACACGGCCTTGGCGGCGATCACATGCATCAGCGGCCCGCCCTGCCCGCCCGGGAACACTGCCGAGTTGAGTTTCTTCTCCAACTCCGGATCGGCCTTGGCCAGGATCAAGCCGCCACGTGGGCCGCGCAGGGTCTTGTGGGTGGTGGTGGTGACCACATCGGCGTATGGCAGCGGATTGGGGTACAGGCCCGCCGCAACCAGACCGGCGACGTGGGCCATGTCGACGAACAGATAGGCACCGACCTTGTCGGCGATCTGACGGAAGCGCGGGAAGTCCAGGGTTTTCGAGTAGGCCGAGAACCCGGCGACGATCATCTTCGGCTGGTGCTCGACGGCCAGGCGCTCGACCTCGTCGTAATCGATCAGGCCATTGGCGTCGATGCCGTACTGCACGGCGTTGTACAGCTTGCCGGAGGAACTGACCTTGGCGCCGTGAGTGAGGTGGCCGCCATGGGCCAGGCTCATGCCCAGAAGGGTGTCGCCGGCCTGCAGCAAGGCCAGGTAGACCGCCGCGTTGGCCTGGGAGCCGGAGTGCGGCTGGACGTTGGCATAGCCTGCGCCGAACAGCGCTTTGGCACGGTCAATGGCCAGTTGCTCGACCACATCGACGTGCTCGCAACCGCCGTAGTAGCGCTTGCCCGGGTAGCCTTCGGCGTACTTGTTGGTCAGTTCGGTGCCCTGGGCCTGCATCACCTGCGGGCTGGTGTAGTTTTCCGAGGCGATCAGCTCGATATGGTCTTCCTGGCGTTGTGCCTCGCGGTGGATGGCGGCGGACAGCGCAGGGTCGAAATCGGAGAGGGTCAGGCTTTTATGGAACATGGTGGTTTTCCTTGTTATTAGCGTTCAACCAAATGGAAACAGCTGCCTGTGGGAGCAATAGTTCGGGTGGGAGCGGGCTTGCCCCGCGATTGCGGTTTGTCAGTCACATCGCATCGCGGGGCAAGCCCGCTCCCACCCACCGCCTGCACCGAACCTGTGCCCGATGCACCGCAGCAAGGCACAAATCCCTGGCAAAACCCCGCTCCAGCCCCTCAAACCCGTTTATCTGCGGGCTGCAATAAAACTGGCACACACCCTGCATTAGTATCAGTACTTCCAGTTTTGGGGGCCTTGGTACAGGCAGGCCGGGGATTCCCCTCTTTTATTCGTGCAGTCTCACCTGCACACGCCAGCGCCCTTCATCCTCTGCACCGGCCCAGTTGCCGTGCAGAGGACGGGCCGCGACCAGGGTCACCAGCAACCCGCCATCACTTTTCTGCACCCGCCAACTGACCGGTTTGCCCTGCTGGCGCAACTGGCCTCGGGCAACCTTGCCTTCAGCCTCGAACAGCAAGGCCAGGGTGCCATCGACTTCTTCGCCGTGCAGCTTGGGTTCTTCGTTGAACCACAGGTCCAGGCCACCCTCGACCACCTGCACCTGTTCCAGCACCCGCGGCTCGGGCGCGGTCAGGCGCCCGATCATCAAGCCCACCAACATGCCGAAAATCGCCAGGGAAAACAGCACACGCGGCCATTGCTGCGAACGCGGGTCCGGTTCAGGAGTAGAATGCTCGCCATCTTTATGCTCGGAGCCGTGCATGTTTCACGTCATCCTCTTTCAACCAGAAATTCCGCCGAATACTGGCAATATTATAAGGCTGTGCGCCAACAGCGGCTGTCACTTGCACCTGATCGAGCCGATCGGCTTCGAGCTGGACGACAAGCGCCTGCGCCGCGCCGGGCTGGACTACCACGAGTATGCCACCCTCAAGCGCCACGCCGACCTGCAAAGCTGCCTGGAAAGCCTCGGCCAGCCGCGCCTGTTCGCCTTCACCACCAAGGCCTCGCACCCTTACCACGAAACGGCATTCCAGCCTGGCGACGCGTTCCTGTTCGGCCCTGAAAGCCGTGGCTTGCCTGCCGAGGTGCTCGACAGCCTGCCCGCCGAGCAGCGCCTGCGCCTGCCCATGCGGCCGGGATGCCGGAGCCTGAATCTGTCCAATACGGTGGCAGTGACGGTGTATGAGGCTTGGCGTCAGCAAGGTTTTGTCTGACGGCTATCGCGGGGCAAGCCCGCTCCCACAGTGTTCACTTAACCCCGGTGGGAGCGGGCTTGCCCCGCGATAGGCCCCATGAAAAAAGCGCCCATCAGGGCGCTTTTTCGGCACATCGCAACGCTTATTGCAGCGAAGGTGCTTCGCCAGCTTCCTGCATGCGCTGCATTTCCTGGGCGTACAGGGCGTCGAAGTTGACCGGCGACAGCATCAGCGCCGGGAACGAACCACGGGTCACCAGGCTGTCCAGTGCTTCACGCGCGTACGGGAACAGGATGTTCGGGCAGAACGCACCCAGGGTGTGGCTCATCGAAGCCGCATCGAGGTTCTTGATCAGGAAGATACCGGCCTGCTGGACTTCAGCAATGAAGGCCACTTCGTCACCGTTCTTGACGGTCACCGACAGGGTCAGTACGACTTCGTGGAAATCGCCTTCCAGACCTTTCTGCTTGGTATTCAGGTCCAGGGCAACACTTGGCTCCCACTGCTGACGGAAGATCGCCGGGCTTTTCGGCGCTTCGAACGACAGGTCACGCACATAGATGCGCTGCAGGGAAAATTGCGGGGCGCTTTCGTCGGCTGCTGCTGCGTCGTTGTTCTGTTGATCAGTCATGACAGATCCTTCTTTCCAGGGTCTTTAATAGGGGTTCTGGTTCAGGCCTTGAGCAAGCCGTCGAGTTTACCGGCGCGCTCAAGGGCATACAGGTCGTCGCAACCGCCGACATGGGTGCTGCCGATCCAGATCTGCGGCACCGAGGTACGGCCGGCCTTCTGGCTCATTTCGGCGCGCACCTGTGGCTTGCCATCGACCTTGATCTCTTCGAACGCCGCACCTTTGCTTTCGAGCAGGTACTTGGCGCGCGAGCAGTAAGGGCAGTAGTCGCTGGAGTAGACGATGACGTTGGCCATATCACTTCACCAGCGGCAGGTTGTCGGCTTTCCAGCTCGACACACCGCCAGACAGCTTGGCAGCGGTGAAACCGGCTTTGAGCAGTTCGCGGGCGGTGGTGCCAGCGTGCTGACCCATGGCGTCGACGACGATCAGGGTCTTGTTGGCCTTGTGCTTTTCCAGCTCGCCGATACGCGCGGCGAACTTGTCCTGCGGAATGTTCAGGGCGCCGACGATATGGCCAGCCGCGTAATCCTTGGTCGAACGAATATCGATCACCAGGCCTTTTTCGCTGTTGACCAGCGCGGTCAGCTCGCCAGTGCTCAGGCTGCGTCCGCCTTTGCGCGCTTCGGTGACAATCAGCAGTACCAGCAGAACGACGAAGATACCAACCAGCAGATAGTGATTTGTTGCGAATTCAATCAGGTGAGCAACCATTGGAGGGTGTTCCAGGCCATTAAAAATGTTGGCCAGTATACACA
>JBOICD010000402.1:0-3706 GCA_050739855.1 Pseudomonas sp. | reverse complement strand
GTGGACTCCGCCTCTTCGCAGATCAGCCCGAGCAAGCCGATAAAACCTTCCAGCTCACCGGTGACATGGCGCGCGCTGTTGAAACGAATGCCACCCTCGGGCAACTGCCAGCGCTGTTCCAGGCAAGCTTGCTCGAGCAGACTGACCGGCAACTTGAGGATGAACTTCTCGCAGTCGGCCGAATAGGTCAGGTCGACCGGATCGTCCGGGTTGATCAACAGCAGCTCGCCGGGCACGTAGTGATGTTCGTTGCCACGAAAACTGGACTGGCAGTGGCCCTTGAGCAGAATCTGCAGGTGATACAGCGAACCCAGGGCGGGCGAGGTGATCCGCGCCTTGCCGCCGTAGCTCAAGCGGCACAGGTCCAGGCTGGCGAACTTGCGGTGGTTGATGCTCGCCTTCAGGTCGCCGGTTCTGGGCAGGCGCAGGCTATGACCACCGACATGCTGGTTAACGTATTCGGACACGGCATAAGGATCGGCGCGCTGAAACACACAGCTGCGCTCGCTCAACAGGTGGCTGCTCATGGGCTGCCCTCTTCTTGTTCTTGCTGGACGATATCCACAGGGTCTGGTTATCCACAGGGCACCAGCTTGCGTCAGCACCAGCAGGCAGTCCAATATCTGTTGGGTAGGCAACAATACCCTGGAGGTATCATGGAACTGCGCCATCTGCGTTACTTCCGGGTGCTCGCGCAGACCCTGAACTTCACCCGTGCCGCCGAGCAGCTGCACATTGCCCAACCGCCTCTGAGCCGGCAAATCCGCCAGCTGGAGGAAACCCTCGGGGTCGAACTGCTGGAACGCAGCCGTCCGCTGCGGCTGACCGAGGCCGGGCGCTACTTTTACGAACAGAGTGCAATGCTGCTCGACCAGCTCGAGCAAATTTCCGAAAGCACCCGGCGTATTGCCAACAGCGAGCGCCAATGGCTGCGCATCGGTTTCGCGCCCTCGACCCTTTACGATCTGTTACCTGAGCTGATTCGCCAACTGCGCAGTAATCAGGAGCTGGAGCTTGGCCTGCAGGAAATGATCACCCTGCAGCAGATCGAGGCCTTGAAAGCCGGACGCATCGATATCGGTTTTGGCCGCATCCATATCAAAGACCCAGCCATTGACCAGCAGGTGCTGCGCGAAGACCCGCTGGTAGTCGCCCTGCCCTGCGGCCATGCGCTGATCGGCCAGCCCATCGACCTGGTGCGCCTGGCCTTTGAGCCCTTCGTGCTCTACCCCGCCACCCCGCGCCCGAGTTACGCCGACCACATCATGGCGTTGTTCTCCAGTCAGGGCCTGAGCGTGCAGGTGATTCAGTGGACCAACGAACTGCAGACCGCCCTCGGGCTGGTGGCCGCTGGCCTGGGGATAACGTTGGTGCCTGCCTCGGTGCAGCGCCAGCACCGCGACGATATCGTCTACGCACCGCTGAGCGAGTCGGCGGCAGTTTCACCGATCATTCTCAGTCGCCGGGTTGGGGATAACTCGCCACAGGTTCGCCATTGCCTGGACCTGGTAGAACGCTTGACCGACCTTCAGGGCCGGTCTGACAGGGCTTAGGCCAAGGCGGCCTGAAGCTTATCCACAGGGCTGGTAAAAAAGCACGCAGCCAGCAAGGATGAGATATCCACAGATCACTTGCGCTGCCGATCAGAATCTTGCTGATGTCCTCATGCGCCCCTGACCTCGCCCACGCTCGGGTTTGATACATCGCAATGAAACTTCGCGGCACGTTGAGTCATTGCTCAATGGCGAATGCTCCGACTAAGCTGGCAACAGGGTTCTCTCAGGATCGATTCGATGATGCATCTACCGCTCGCACTGGGTCTGTTACTCACCACCGCCTTGGTCGAAGCGGCTCCGCTACAGGTACCCACTCCGGGCGAACTCAGGACTCAACTCGACAGTCTCAAGCCTGGCCAGTTTCTCTGGTATCCCCAGGTCTCGCCGACGGGACCGGTGACCGTGGTGGTCAGCCTCACCGAGCAACGTGCCTATGTCTATCGCAATGGCATCGCCATTGGCGTCAGTACCGTGAGCAGCGGCAAGGAAGGCCGGGAAACGCCCACTGGGGTATTCAGCATTCTGCAGAAAAGTGTCGAACATAAATCCAGCCTCTACAACAGCGCGCCGATGCCCTACATGGAGCGGCTGACGTGGGACGGCATCGCCCTGCACGCTGGCCATCTACCAGGCTACCCCGCCTCACATGGTTGCGTGCGACTGCCGCTGGCATTCGCCAAGAAGCTGTATGAAATCACCGGTTTCAGTTCAACCACAGTGATTGTTTCCGATACCCATAGTGCACCGGTGGAGGTCTACCACCCCGGCGTTTTGGCGCCTACGGTCAGCGCGGGTAAGGCCCAAGGTCCAATGGTACTGAGCAACCAACAGTTCTGGAGCGATCCAGACCCGACGACTGGGCCCCTGTCGATCCTGATCAGTCGCGCCGACCTGCGCGCCTACGTGTTTCGCGGTGGCCTGTTGATCGGCTCGGCGCCAGCACTGTCGCTTGAAAGCAGTCAGCGTCGTAGTGGCATGGCAGTGTATTCCTTGCTGCAAAAGCCAACCGCTGGCGCACTCGACGCCGCGCTGCCACTGCGCTGGTCAGTGGTTGGGCTCAGCAACCCGGAATATGGTGATAGCCCTTATGAGCAATTGGGCCAATTGACCATCAGCCCGGAGTTCCGCCGTCATTTACGCGCGGCGATGGACATCGGCACGATGTTGGTGATCACCGATTGGGCGTCCACTCGGGATACCCGCAGCAATGGAAAATTCACGGTGATCAGCACCGAAGACAGTGAAAAACTTAAACCATTGGTCAAGAAATGATCGGCAATCCTGTAAAAATCAAGCAAGGTAACGGTTTTTAGCGACAAACAAGCCGATTTTTCGCTTACAAGGCCTGCCATAACAACGCAACGCACAACCGACCATTAGGGCTTAGCACCTGTTGACGACTTCACGAGCCTGCGCCGTACAAGGCAAAAAAAGCAGGCAAACAGCGAAGTATGCACGCGAGGAAATGCGTCCGGTTCAATGCCGTACGGCTGACACGCACTTGATCGCAGACAGGTTTTAAACAGGACAATCCATGTCGATGTTCGAACCATTGCGGGGAGCCATTCGGCTCTCAGCGGCCAGTATTATTGGCCTGTTTTTCCTGAGCGCCTGGCACACCGCCCACGCGCAAACCCTGCCTAGCGCTGCCGAACTGCAGCGATTGGCGCCAACCGCCAGCCTCTCGACCCTGAGCCTGGCACTCACCGCCTACGAGTGCGCCAGTCACAGCGACGCAGACAAGTTGCTGACGGTGATCGATTATTCCAAGGCCTCGCGCGACAAGCGCCTGTGGGTGTTCGACTTGAGCGCCAGGAAGCTGCTGTTCGAGGAGTGGGTTGCCCATGGCAAGAACAGCGGCGCCGATGTGCCGACTGCGTTCTCCAACACCCCGAACAGCTACCAGTCTTCCATCGGCCTGTATGAGACCGGTCAGACCTATAGCGGCAAGCACGGCCGCTCGCTACGCCTGCAGGGACTGGAGCCGGGGTTCAACGACAACAGCATGTCGCGCGCGATCGTCATGCATGCCGCCGCGTATGCCGATCCCAAGGTCGTTCCCAGCCTCGGTCGCCTTGGCCGCAGCCAGGGCTGCCCCGCCGTACGACCGGCAATTGCCGGCAAACTGATCGATACGCTGCAGCGCGGTA
>JBOICD010000401.1:0-3707 GCA_050739855.1 Pseudomonas sp. | reverse complement strand
GAGTAACGCCAGCAACAGGCAGAAGCTGATGGCCAGCAGCGCGATCCAGTGTCCGCCGGGCCGGCGTGGTTCGCTCAGGGCGCGGGCCAGCCACAGGCCACCGAGCAGCAGGCCGAATTGCCAGGGAGCAAAATGCGCCATGCCGAAATACACCGCAAACGGGTACAGCAGGCCGGCCACGACCAGGCCGAGGCCGATCAGGCGTTTCATGCCGCCGGGCTGACCAGACGATACACCGCCTCGACCACGTCGTTGACAGTACGCACGGCCTTGAAATCTTCAGCGGTGATTTTCTTGCCGGTCTGACGTTTGATGTGATCGAGCAGGTCGACCGCATCGATGCTGTCGATTTCCAGGTCCTGGTACAGGTTCGATTCCAGGCTGATGCGTGCAGGGTCCAGTTCGAATAGTTCGACCAGCGCATCGCGCAGGGTGTTGAAGATGTCTTCGCGGGTTTGCATGGTGCGGTCTCAGGCGGCCTGTTTGGCGGTGACGAAAGCGGCGAGGCTGGTCACGCTGGTGAAATGGTTGCGGGTGTCCTTGGCGTCGGCGTCGATCTTGATGCCGTACTTTTTCTGGATGGCCAGGCCGAGCTCCAGCGCGTCTACTGAATCCAGTCCGAGGCCTTCGCCGAACAGGGGCTGATCGTCGTCGATATCCTGGGCACTGATGTCTTCCAGGCCCAGCGCGTCAATGATCAACAGCTTGATGTCACGGTTAAGGTCTTGCTGTGCAACGCTCATCTGTGGCGAGCTCCTCGATGAAATACTGGTGCAGGTAGTCGTTGAGTTTACGCGAGGCTTGGGGGGCGGGCCCCAGCGCGGCGAACGCCTGCGGGTCGATATCGTCGCCGATCTGCAGGCTGAAGTGCACCCGGCGCAGAGGAATGCGGTACCAGGGCGCGGCCTTGGTCAAGGTCGTAGGGCTGACCTTGATGGTCACCGGTGTAATGATCTTCGCACCGCGCAGGGCGATTGCGGCGGCGCCGCGATGAAAGGTGGGCATCTGCCCGGGCGGTGTGCGCGTGCCTTCGGGGAAAATGATCAGGGTCTGCGCATCGTGCAGGGCGCTCACCGCCGTGTCGAGCATGTCCATGCTGCCATCATTGCTGATGTACTGGGCCGCGCGCACCGGGCCACGGGTGAAGAGATTGTCGAACAGGCTCTGCTTGACCACGCAATTGGCCTGGCGCACCAGGCCGATCAGAAACACCACGTCGATCAGTGAGGGATGGTTGGCGAGAATCATTTGCCCCGGGCGCCCGAGTTTATCGGCGCCACGCACTTCGTAGGTCAATACGCCACTGACGGACATGAAACGAATGAAGCGCCAGAACAGCCAGCTGATGGTGTATCGCGCCCGCTGGCGATGGCGAGCCGCATCACCGGGCAGGCAGGCCAGCAACGGGAACACCAGGGCGCGCAGGCACAGGCAACCGGCACCGAACAGGCAGAAGCTGCCCGCGGTGGCCAGCAGACGCCAATAGTAATAGTCCTGTGGCCGCTTCAAGGCGTGTGTCGCCAGTGCCATGTGCGGCGCTTCCCGCTGTGGGTCCAGCTGGTCTGGCCTGTCAGCAGGTTACGCAGCCAGCGCAAGGCGTGCGGCTCGCTGCCAGCCGCCGGGTTTGCGTCGTCTGGGCCAAGGGTCAGGGACCAGCCATCACCGGGGGTCAGCAGCAGTCCCAGCGCATAGTCGAAGGGCACGTCATCAACCCAGGCGCGATAGGCCTCGGGCGGTTGTTCTTCAACGACGATCAACAGCACTGCTGGGGCGCCGTCGTGCAGCAGGCCGGCGGCTTCCAGCAGCCCTTGCTCAAAACCGTCAGTGGCGGCGGCAATTGCACTCATCTCGCTGGTTTCGCCGCGCATGATCGACCACAGGCCGATCACGGCATTGTGCACCGAGAGGCTGAACTGGGTGGGCGACAGCGGTTGTTGCAGGGCCAGGTCACTGAGGATGGTGTAAGTGCGCGGGGTTTCACCGTGACGCGAGACAAACACCAGCGGCACATCACGCCAGCCCTCGGCCAGCGGCCAGCCCACGGCAAAGGCCATGCGCGCCAGGCGACTCAGGCGGCGGCGTTGCATGGCGGGCAAAAACGACACATCCGGTGCCTGATCAGTCGGCGTGAAAGCCTGTGTTGCCTGGCTCCAGCGCTGCCAGTCGGCAGTCGTCTGCAGGCCAGGGGCCCAGGCTCGCCACTGGCTGATGTCGAATGTGATCACGGTGCTTGTTTCCCGCCCTGAGGGACTTCCTTGCCGAGGGTATGACTCGCAGCTAACGAACTGGCAGGGTGTGGCGCTATCGCCGAGTGGCGCGCATTATCCCGGTGACCCTGGCGTGTAGCAAATGCTGGTTGCAAATTCACCCGCCTGTAAAAGACCTCGAATGATCAGGTTCGTCAGACCGATCAGGTTTTTCCCGACAGACGGCAGTAATCGGTTGTCGGTCGATTCCTTGGCAACTTGAGGTCTGCGGTACTGGTCAAGCCCGCGTCGGCATCACATACTCGGTCATTCCCAGATACACGGAGGTCTTTCCATGCGGCGCGTGGTGTTCAATCAGAAAGGTGGCGTGGGTAAATCGAGCATTGCCTGCAACCTGGCGGCAGTGAGTGCCAATGAAGGCTATCGAACCTTGCTGATCGACCTGGATGCCCAGGCCAACTCGACCCAGTACCTCACCGGGCTGACCGGCGAGGACATTCCCATGGGCATTGCCGATTTCTTCAAGCAGACCCTGTCATCCGGGCCGTTTGCCAAGAAGAACAAGGTCGATATCTACGAAACCCCCTTCGACAACCTGCATGTGGTGACCGCCACCGCCGAGTTGGCCGACCTGCAACCCAAGCTTGAGGCCAAGCACAAGATCAACAAGCTGCGCAAACTGCTCGACGAGCTGGATGAGGACTACGACCGGATCTATCTGGATACCCCGCCAGCCCTGAACTTTTACGCGGTTTCTGCGCTGATCGCCGCTGATCGCGTGTTGATTCCCTTCGATTGCGACAGTTTTTCCCGCCAGGCGCTGTATGGCCTGCTGGCCGAAATCGAGGAGCTCAAGGACGACCACAATGAAGGCCTGCAAGTCGAAGGCATTGTCGTCAACCAGTTCCAGGCCCGCGCCAGCCTGCCGCAGCAGATGCTCGACGAACTGCTGGCCGAAGGCCTGCCGGTATTACCGGTGTACCTCAACAGTTCAGTGAAGATGCGTGAGTCGCACCAGGCCAGCCTGCCGCTGATCCACCTGGAGCCCCGGCACAAGCTGACCCTGCAGTTTGTCGAGTTGCACGCACTGCTTGAAGAAAACGCCTAGATCCCCTGGCTGCGTAACCACTCCAGGAGTTGCTGGAGTGGGAATGCGCCACTTTGACGTGCGACTTCCCGACCGTTCTTGAACAGAATCAGGCTGGGAATCGAACGAATTGCCAGTTGCCCCGCCAGTTGCTGGTTGGCCTCGCTGTCCAGCTTGGCCAGGCGACAGCGCCCGCTCAACTGGCTGGCGGCCTGTTCGAAGATTGGCGCGAAGGATTTGCACGGCCCGCACCAGTCGGCCCAGACGTCGACCAGCAACGGCAGGTCGCCCTTGATCTGGCTGGCGTAGTCGCCTTGCTTGAGGTCGAAGGGCTTGCTCAGTAGCACCGGGTGTTTGCAGCGGCCGCATTTTGGCGTATCGCCGAGGCGCTCAGCGGGGATGCGGTTCAGGCC
>JBOICD010000400.1:0-3709 GCA_050739855.1 Pseudomonas sp. | reverse complement strand
ACCCGATCGGGTGCGACCCGCAGGCTAGACACATATTCGCCTTGTCAAATGACATTTTTCAGCCATTCTTGCCCTGTCAGTACAGCGGCCGGTGTGCAACACCGTGCCACAGGGGCAGGCATGCAAATCACACTTTAGAGGGATCAAGCACCTGTACCTGCTGGCTATAGTCGGGTCAGGGGATTTTCAGGAATGGGGGGCAGCACATCAATGTGCCTAGCCACTTGCTCGACGATCAGGGTGCACTGACACCTGTCGAACAAAGCGTTTCTGCAAAGGACTCACTGCCATAAAAATAAAGAAAGTACATGGAGTAGCGTCGATGACATCAGTAAATCTGTTCTGGCGCCGGGCGAAACTGCCCTTGGCCGTCAGCCTCGCTTCTACGCTCGCCGGTCCTGCATTCGGCGTCAGTTTCAACATCGGTGAAATCGAAGGGTCGTTCGACTCGTCGCTGTCCGTGGGGGCCAGCTGGTCGACCGCTGATGCCAACAAGAACCTGATCGGCTCGAACAACGGCGGCCACGGGCTGTCGCAAACCTCTGACGACGGTCACCTGAACTTCAAGAAAGGCGAGACCTTCTCGAAGATCTTCAAGGGTATCCATGACCTTGAGCTGAAATACGGCGACACCGGTGTATTCGTCCGTGGCAAGTACTGGTATGACTTCGAACTCAAGGATGAACACCGCGAGTTCAAGGACATCAGCGACTCCAACCGTAAAGAGGGCGCCAAGTCCGCCGGCGGACAGATTCTCGACGCATTCGTGTACCACAACTACAGCATCGCCGACCTGCCGGGCAACGTGCGCCTGGGCAAGCAGGTGGTGAGCTGGGGTGAAAGTACCTTCATCGGCGGCGGCATCAACTCGATCAACCCGATCGATGTGTCCGCGTTCCGCCGTCCTGGCGCGGAGATCAAGGAAGGCCTGATCCCGGTCAACATGTTCTACGTCTCCCAGAGCCTGACCGACAACCTGTCGGCCGAGGCCTTCTACCAGATCGAATGGGACCAGACCGTCGTCGACAACTGCGGCACCTTCTTCTCCCAGCCGGACGTGATTGCCGATGGGTGCGACACCAACCTGGCGGTGCTGGCCAAGCAAAGTACCCTGAACGCAGGCCTGGGTCGGCTCTCCAGGCCGGTTGGCGGGGTAATGGCAGCCAACAACGTCACCTGGGGCAACCCGGACGAAGGCGTGATCGTGCGCCGTGGCCCGGACCGCGATGCACGCGACAGCGGTCAGTTCGGCCTGGCCATGCGCTATATGTTCGAACCGCTGAACACCGAGTTCGGTGGCTACTTCATGAACTACCACAGCCGGGCGCCGATCTTTAGCGGCCAAGGCGCGGCGGCGCAGTTCTACAGCCCGACACGTCTGGCGGCCCAACTGCGCGCGGCTGGCGTACCGCTGGCCAACCTCAACGCCGTCACCACGAGCACCTTGCCGCTGGTGGTCGCCGGTAACTCCAGCTACTACGTGGAGTACCCGGAAGACATCCGTCTGTACGGCCTGAGCTTTTCCACCACCCTGCCTACCGGCACGGCGTGGCAAGGTGAAATCAGCTACCGTCCGAATGCGCCGGTGCAGTTGAATACCACCGACATCCTGTTCTCGGGCCTGACACCGATCGACCCGAATGCCTCGATCCTCAAAGGCTTTCCAAGCACCGATCAGCCGGGCTATCGCCGTAAGGAAATCACCCAGCTGCAGACCACCTTCACCCACTTCTTCGACCAGGTCATGGGTGCGGAGCGCCTGACCATGGTGGGCGAAATTGGCTGGACCCACGTCGGCGGGCTGGAAAGCACCTCCAAGGCCCGTTACGGCCGTGACCCGGTCTATGGCCCGGGCCCGCTGCCCAGCGGTCGTTGCGAGACCCTCAACGCCAGCACCCTGGGGACTGCACCGCGCAACAACCAGTCGCGCTACTGCGAAAACGAAGGGTTCACCACCTCAGATTCCTGGGGTTACCGCATGCGGGCCATCTGGGATTACAACAGCGTCTTTGCCGGTGTGAACCTCAAGCCGAGTGTGGCTTGGTCCCACGACGTCGACGGTTACTCTCCGGGCCCTGGCGGCAACTTCGAGGAAGGGCGCAAGGCGATCAGCCTGGGCCTGGATGCCGAGTACCAGAACACCTACACCACCAGCCTGTCGTACACCAACTTCTTCGACGGCAAGTACACCACCGTGGATGACCGCGATTTCATCGCCCTCAGCTTCGGCGTGAACTTCTAAGAACACCGATTCAGGACGAGCATGAACATGAAAATGACCAAGAATCTGCTGCAAGCCGGTGTGTTGGGCCTGTCGCTGCTGGCCACCGGTGTCATGGCGGCGGTGTCCGCCGACGAGGCGGCCAAGCTCGGCACGACCCTGACGCCGATGGGCGCGGAAAAGGCCGGTAACGCCGATGGTTCGATCAGTGCCTGGAAGCCGCTGGCCACCAATGCCGGTGCCGTTGATGGCAAAGGTTTCCTTGCCGACCCATACCCTGGCGAGAAGCCGCTGTACACCATCACCGCGCAGAACGCCGACCAGTACAAGGACAAGCTGTCCCCGGGTCAGATCGCGATGCTCAAGCGCTACCCGGACAGCTACAAGCTTCCGGTATACCCGACCCACCGCGGCTCGACCGTGCCGGCTGATGTCTTTGCCGCGATCAAGGAAAACGCCACCAAGACCAAGCTGGTCGCCGGCGGCAACGGTCTGGAAAACTTCACCACTGCCGTACCGTTTCCGATTCCAAAAAGCGGTGTCGAGGTGATCTGGAACCACATCACCCGCTATCGCGGTGGCAGTGTGACCCGCCTGGTAACCCAGGCCACGCCGCAAACCAATGGCTCCTACAGCCTGGTGTACTTCCAGGACCAGTTCGTCTTCCGTGACAAGATCAAGGGCTACGATCCGGCCAACCCGGGCAACGTGCTGTTCTACTTCAAGCAGAAGGTGACGGCGCCAGCGCGTCTGGCTGGTACCGTGCTGCTGGTTCACGAGACCCTCGACCAGGTCAAGGAACCGCGCAAGGCGTGGGTCTACAACGCCGGTCAGCGTCGTGTGCGTCAGGCGCCACAAGTGTCCTACGACGGTCCGGGTACTGCAGCCGATGGCCTGCGTACCTCCGACAACCTGGACATGTTCAACGGTGCACCGGATCGCTACGACTGGAAGCTGGAAGGCAAGAAAGAGATGTACATCGCCTCCAACAGCTACAAGCTCGACGATCCAAAGCTCAAGTACGCCGACATCATCAAAGCCGGGCACATCAACCAGGACTTGAGCCGTTACGAGCTGCGCCGCGTCTGGCACGTGGTCGCAACCCTCAAGCCGGGTCAGCGTCATATCTACGCCAAGCGTGACTTCTACATCGACGAAGACACCTGGCAGGCTGCAGTGATCGACCAGTACGACGGTCGCGATCAACTGTGGCGCGTTTCCGAGGCCCACTCCCAGGACTACTACAACGTCCAGGTGCCGTGGTACACCCTGGAAGCCATCTACGACCTGCAGTCGGGTCGCTATTTGGCACTGGGCATGAAGAACGAGGAGAAGAAGGCTTACGACTTCGGATTCTCGGCTAGCATTAGCGACTTCCAGCCCGCAGCGCTTCGCCAGGAAGGTGTGCGCTAAGTTTCAAACCTCCGTGTGATCTCCCAGAACGCCCCGGCTTGCCGGTAGTGTCGTTCACTTAGGTGGGAGCGAGCT
>JBOICD010000399.1:0-3711 GCA_050739855.1 Pseudomonas sp. | reverse complement strand
GTCATTAACATCGCATCGCGGGGCAAGCCCGCTCCCACCGGCCAAATTCCCCCAGACCTTTAACGGCCTTTGATCACCATCTCACCTGCCGATTCACCCACCGACTGCAGGTTCGGTCGATACATCGACTCCACCTGCGGCGGCGGCACCCGGTAGGTACCCGGGGTCACTGCACGCGCCAGGTACAGCAAGTGCGTGGTGCCGTAGCTGTTCACAGGCAATGCCGCGACATAACGATCATCGCGGAACTCCTGGTGCACGACGTTGGCGTTCTGCATCGAGTCGCGCCACTGTTTGACCGCACTGCTGGCGTTGTCCAGGCTCGCCGCGCTCTGCGCCAGGTTCTGGTTTTCCAGCTCGAGGCCGGCAGGCAGCAGGTCGACCACCAGCGCATCCGGTACCCGGGTGGTGGCGGTCACGGCCAGGTGCACCAGCACCAGGTCACCACTCTTGAGCGCGCGGATATCCAGGATCTGACCGTTCAACCCCAGGTACTCACGACGAATGTTCATGCCGGAGTTGCTCGGCGCCGGGGCATAGCGTGGGTAACCGGACAGGGTCAGTTGCTGGTACAAGGTGTCGCTGCCCTGATTGTGCACCGTCAGCGGCGACGCCAGCAGTCGCCCCTCAAGTTTCAGACCCGATTGCGCGCTGTCCAGGTCACGCAGTTCGCCCGCGCTGTCCAGTCGCGCCGACCACTTGCCTTCCGGTTTGCTCAGCAAGCCGCGGCCGGCGAGGAACAAGGCGTTGCGTTCCTGGGTCGACAACCACTGGCTGGCCGCGACCTGGTCGGACAACTGGAACAGCCGTTGATCAAGCTGGTTGCTGGCCAGATTGTTTTCTTCGAGCAAGGCCAGGATCAAGGCCTGGTCGCGCACCGGGCTGCCGTAGTCGCCTAGCCAGTCTTTGTCATTGCGACTGACAGCCAGGCCCGCTTGCAAGGCTTGCTGGGCGCGGGGCTTGTCACCCATTTTTTCCAGAGCAATGGCCAGCTGCACCAAAGGCAGGCCGGAGCGGGCATCGCTGCGCCGCTCAAACAGGCTGCGCAGCGCACCCAGCGGCGCCTGCTGCGTGCGGGCCAGCACCAGGGCGGCATAGGCCTGCACGGCAAAACGGCTGTGTTCGGCATTGTCGCTGTAATTGACCTCGATCAGGTTGCGCTCCTGCAGATAGCGCAGCAGGCGCTCACTGGCCTTCTTCAGGGCATCGGCAGGCACCGCATAGCCCTGCTCGCGAGCCCGCAGGAAGAAGTCGGTGACATAGGCCGTCAGCCAGTACTCCTCCTCGGAATCCGAACTCCACAGACCGAAGCTACCGTTGTAGCGCTGCATGCCCAGCAAGTGTTCGATGCCCATCTCGATCTTGCGCTTGCGCACCTCGGCGGGCTCGCCAGTGATGCCCAGACGCTTGAGGGTGGTGGTGTCGGCATACAGCGATGGATACAGACCGCTGGTGGTCTGCTCAAGGCAGCCATAGGGGTAGGCTTCCAGGGCACGGATCTGTTCGGCCAGGTTCAGCGGCGGACGGCTGGACAAGGCCAGCATCGCCTCCAGACCGGCCGGTTCGAATTCAGCCAGGTCAGCCTCAGGCAGGCTCCACGGTTGATCGTTAAGCGCCACCCGGTAGTGCTTGAGCATGGCTGGGTAGGCCGGACGCACGCCCAGGGTCCATTCGCGGCTGAAGGCCGTGGCCGTCTCACCCGGCAGTTGCAGCCCCATCACCTCGACCTTGACCTTGCCCTGGCCCAGACCACCGTTGGCCTGCACCGGCACCAGCAGGGTGACACGCTTGCCCTGGGTCAGCTCGAGGGTTTGCTCGGCTGCGCGCATAAGGCTCAACTGGCCTTCGGTGCTCAGGCGCACGTTGAGTTTTTGCGCCTGCCCGGACAGGTTCGAGACATCCAGCGCCAGAGTGGTGCTGTCACCACCGGCGAGGAAGCGCGGCGCCGACAGTTCGGCGATCAATGGCGCGGCGACCACGGTCTTGCCTTCAGCCACGCCATAGCGCTCATCGGTCCAGGCCTGGGCCATCAAACGCAGCTCACCGTTGAAGTCGGGGATATCGACGCTGGCCTCGCCTTCGCCGTTTTCGTTGAGGGTCACCGGCGCGCTTTGCTGGGCGACGATGGTGACGCTGGTGTTCGGTCGCTT
Organism: Pseudomonas sp.; assembly: GCA_050739855.1. Classification (GTDB taxonomy): domain Bacteria; phylum Pseudomonadota; class Gammaproteobacteria; order Pseudomonadales; family Pseudomonadaceae; genus Aquipseudomonas. The sequence goes on along the minus strand of JBOICD010000399.1, from coordinate 1,561 downwards.
GCCGCCCTTGGCCATCGCCGCATCTCCACCGAAGGCGAGGCTGGCCAGACGGCCCTGACCGGCTTCGATCAACTGGCCATAGATGTCCAGCTGGTCGGCGCCATAAGCCTTGCGGCCGAACATGCCGGTGAACGGGTCCGGCGTCGTGTAGTCGGTGATGTTGAGAATGCCCACGTCCACCGCCGCCAGCAGCACATGCACCTGCTTGGGCACGCTGCCGTCGGCATTGCGGGCCTGGACCTTGACTGTCAACGGCTGTTTGGGACGCATCTTTTCCGGCGCGCTGAGGGTTACCGCCAGCTTGCGTTCGGCACGGTCCAGCGGCAGGTGCAGCACACCGACCGCACGCTTGGGCGTGGCGTTGACCTTGCGCTCGCCCGGACGAATCACCAGGGCGCTGACATACAGGTCATGGCGCGCCCATTTGCGGTCGAGGTTGACGGCGAAGGTCTTGCCTTCGGCCGGCACGTCGATCTCCTGCCACCACAGCGGCCCCTCACTCGACTCGACCATCAGGTAACCGGTACCGGCCGCAGGTGGCGTGACCGTAACGTTGGCGGTAGCGCCATCGGCGTAGGACCGTTTGTCCAGGGCCAGCTTGACCTGGTCCGGACGCACAGCACCGCCGTCGGCATTGTCCTGGGCGCGGTAGCCGGCCCAGAAGCGCTCGCTGGAGACCAGGCCGGTCTGCGGGTCTTCGACCTCGACGCGGTACGGGCCCCATTCAACCTGGAAAGTGAGCTTGGCGGTCGAGCCAGCCTTGATGTTGACCGTCTCTTCGCTCTGGGTCAGGAACTTCTCGTTGAAGTTGTAACTCCAGCCGTCACTTTGCGAGTAGTTCCAGTAGTAGTCACGGCGCTCGCGAATCAAGCGCACCTTGAGATCGTTGGCCGCCAGCTTGTTGCCGTCGCGATCGGCAACCAGCACTTCGAATTCCACGGGGCCATCGCTGTCGGTTTCTTCACCGTCGAACAAGCCGCGCAACCCCGGCAGGCGTTCGGCTGGCCAGATCGGCTGCTCCAGACGCCGGGTGATCGGCCGGCCACCGGACTCCTGCAAGCTGGCTTGCACCGTCAGCTGCAGCGGCGAACGGGCTTCGGACCATTTGCTTTCGATGCTGAGGGTCGTCCTGCCGTTGGTGTCCAGGGTGACTTCATCCAGCTCCAGGTCCTGGCTCAGTTCCGGCTCGGTGATCGAACCGAACTGATAGCCCGGCAACGCCGGTACCGCTTCGCGCAGCGGGCGGACATACGCCTGGCCGCTCAAGCGGTTGCCCGAGGCCGGGGCGCCGTAGAGGTAGCGGCCATTGACGTCGATCTCGGCGGCCTGTTCAGGACTCAGCGGCACATCGCTGCCTTTGAGCTCCAGGGCCAGGCGTTCAGGCAGGAAGTCTTCAACAAGAAACTCATAGATCTGCTTCTTGCCGCCCCCCAGATCAAACAGCAACTGCCAGCGCCCGGTCGGGGCTTCCGTGGCCAGTTGCAGCGGATACTGGTAGAGGCCGTTGCTGCCCGGCTCCCAAACGAACTTGCGGCTGATCTGCTCATCGGGCCGGCGCACT
>JBOICD010000398.1:0-3712 GCA_050739855.1 Pseudomonas sp. | reverse complement strand
CCGATACGTTTACCCGCCTGCAGAGCAATGCCGGTGAGCTGGATACTGCCAGTGGCGAATTGCGCAGCATTGCCGGTGGTATGGCCCGTGGCACCGATGACCAGTTCCAGCGTACCGACCAGGTGGTCACGGCCATGCACCAAATGTCCGCCACCGCTCAAGAAGTGGCGCGCCATGCCGCTGAAGCCGCGCGCGCGGCCGATGACGCCGATCACAGCGCGCAGGCGGGTGAGCAGGTGATGCAGGCGACCATCGACACTATTGCCACGGTCAATCAGGAGATTGCCGGTACGGCGGCGGTGATTCGCCACCTGGAGGCCGACAGTGCCAGGATCGGCAAGGTGCTTGAGGTGATTCGCGGGATTGCCGAGCAGACCAACCTGCTGGCACTCAATGCCGCGATCGAAGCGGCGCGGGCGGGGGAGGCCGGTCGCGGTTTTGCCGTGGTCGCTGATGAAGTGCGCAGCCTGGCGCAGCGCACGGCCGCCTCGATTGCCGAGATCAACCAGATCATCAGTGCCGTACAGTCCGGCGCCCTGGAGGCGGTCAAGGCCATTGAAAGCGGTCAGCAGCGCAGTGAGGAGGGTGCCGAGCAGGTCCAGCGTGCCGGGCAGATGCTGCAGCGCATCACCCTGGCGGTGGAGGCGATCCGCGACATGAACCGCCAGATCGCCACGGCCGCCGAAGAGCAGACCAGCGTGGCTGAAGACATCTCCCGCAATCTGGTGGAAATCACCCGCATCGCCACCGCCAATCAGCAGGCGGTGCAACATACCGAGCAGGCCGGGCATCGCCTGCATGGCTTGTCGGGGCAGCTCGGCGAGGTCACCGCGCGGCTAAGCGCCTGAAGAAAGGGGGAAATCCGCCACATTTCGCACAGTAGGGGCGGCGATGTGGCGGATTGTCGCCAGAAAAACCGTTAAAGATGGGGTGCGACGACTCGTCCTAGCTATTAGCCGTTGGTCTTGCAAAAGTTGGCCTGTTTCGTGCTTAAAGGCGATCAGGCCTAGGCCATGCAAGCACCCGGCGTCAGGCTTCAATGCCCATCGTCAGGGTGACGACCGTTCCCGATCCATCGAACAACCCCAGCTGCCAACCATCGCCCGCGCGTCCAGGCTGCTTGCCTGAACGCCGAGCCCCGCTAGGCTTTGGTCTGCGCGAGCAACAACAAGAATCCGGGCGTGCACAACGGGATGAGCGGTCATTGCCAATTACTTCACCTCAATTGGATTGAACTATGAAAAAAATCCTGCTGACGCTCCTATGCCTGAGTGTCATCGGTTGCTCCAAGCCCAGCGAGCCAGAGAAAACCGTAGATGTACTGCTGATCGGCGGCGGCATCATGAGTGCAAGTCTCGGGACTTACCTCAATGAGCTGGAACCGACCTGGTCGATCGATATCTACGAGCGCCTGGACAAGGTCGCCGAAGAAAGCTCCAACGCCTGGAACAACGCCGGTACCGGCCACTCCGCCTTCTGCGAGCTGAACTACACCAGCGAAGGTGCCGACGGCAAGATCGACATCAGTAAAGCGGTTGGGGTCAACGAGCAGTTCGAGATCTCCAAGCAGTTCTGGGCCTACCAGGTCGAGCAGAATGTGCTGAGCAATCCGAAGTCGTTCATCAATAACGTGCCACACATGAGCTTCGTCTGGGGCGACAAGAACGTCGAGTTCCTCAAGAAGCGTCATGAAGCCCTGCAGCACAGCTCGCTGTTCCGCGGCATGGAATACTCCGAAGACCACGCCCAGATCCAGAAGTGGGTGCCGATCGTGATGGAAGGCCGTGCCGCCGACCAGAAGATCGCCGCGACCCGCATGTCGATCGGTACCGACGTCAACTTCGGCGAGATCACCCGCCAGATGATCGCCTCGTTGACCAAGCACGACAACGTCAAGCTGCATGTGCAGCACGAAGTACGTGACATCGTGCGCAACGCTGACAACACCTGGACCGTGGTCGTTGCCGACCTGGCCAACAAAGGCGTCGAGCGTAGCGTGAAGGCCAAGTTCGTCTTCATCGGTGCCGGTGGTGGCGCCCTGAAACTGTTGCAGAAGTCCGGTATTCCTGAGGCTGATGGCTACGCAGGCTTCCCGGTCGGCGGTCAGTTCCTGATGACCGACAACCAGGACATCGTTGCCCGTCACAAGGCCAAGCTGTACGGCAAGGCTTCGGTCGGTGCACCGCCAATGTCCGTTCCGCATCTGGACACCCGTGTGATCGACGGCAAGGAAGTCCTGCTGTTCGGCCCGTTCGCGACCTTCTCGACCAAGTTCCTCAAGAACGGTTCGCTGCTGGACATGTTCGCGGCACTGACCACCCACAACATCATGCCGATGACCCACGCCGGTATCGATAACATCGACCTGAGCACCTACCTGATGGGTCAGCTGATGCTCAGCTTCGACGACCGTATGCAAGCGCTGCGTGAGTACTTCCCGAACGCCAAGAACGAAGACTGGAAACTGCTGCAGGCCGGTCAACGCGTTCAGGTGATCAAGAAGGATCCGGTCCACGGTGGTGTGCTGCAGTTCGGTACCGAAGTCGTGGCTGCCCAGGATGGCTCTATCGCTGCGTTGCTGGGTGCATCGCCAGGTGCTTCGACCGCTGCGCCGATCATGCTCAGCGTGCTGGAGAAGACCTACAAGGATCGCATCAAGACCCCTGAGTGGCAGGCCAAGCTGAAGGAAATCGTTCCGACTTATGGCCAGAAGCTCAACAACAACCTTGAGCTGACCAACAAGACCCGTGAATGGAGCAGCTCGCGCCTGGGTCTGCTGTACGTTCCGGTGTTGCCGGAAGAGGCTGCTGCAGTACAGGCTGAGGCTGCGCTGTAAGGTTTGAATCGGTAGTAGCAAACAGCCCCCTGTTCAGGGGGCTGTTTTGTTTCTGCTCTGCAAAAGCATCGCGGGGCAAGCCCGCTCCCACAGGCAGCTCTGAATCAACGATGCTTATCGGCCAGGTTGTTACCCAAGGCACCACCGGCCGCGCCACCCAGGCCGGCACCGATTGTCGAGCCGGTGCTACCGCCGAGCTTGCCACCGATCAGCGAACCGCCGGCCGAACCCAGACCGCCACCAATGGCCGCCTTGGTCTTGTTGCCCTTCTTCGCGGCCATGGCGCTACCTGCTGCGCCACCGACGCCGGCACCAATCGCAGCACCGGTGCTGCCGCCGAGCTGTTTCCCGACTACGTTACCCAGTACACCACCCAGGCCGCCGCCCAGGGCAGTCTGGCCATCGCCGGCCATGGCGCCTTGCGCGCACAGCAGGCCCAGTGTCAGAGCGGCAAGAGTCTTACGCATGTGTTTCAACCTCTAAGTTCGAAAGGCGCGCATTTTGCTGGCCGCGGCGCTGTTGCGCAATGCTGGCCATTGCAGTTCCTTGTGTGGGAGCGGGCTTGCCCGCGATGCAATATTTCTGACTAACCGCAATCGCGGGGCAAGCCCGCTCCCACAGGATCTCCGGCAGGATCCAGGGGCAGCAAAAAGCCCGCCGAAGCGGGCTTTTTGTCGAGTGATCTGGCCGGAGAGACAGGATTCGAACCTGCGGCCTTCTCGTCCCGAACGAGACGCGCTACCTGGCTGCGCTACACTCCGATGGAGAAAATATTACTCAAAATTTTCTCCTCGACAAGCCCCCCGGGAGGCAATGCTGTTCACTTAAGAGAAGCGGGGCAAGCCCGGTGGGAGCGGGCATGTCCCGCGATTGCGT
>JBOICD010000397.1:0-3713 GCA_050739855.1 Pseudomonas sp. | reverse complement strand
CTCCTACAGTGCCTCAATCACGATGTGGCCTGTAGCTGATTTGACCCGCGTTCCAGTCGCCAGGTATCGGTTAGAATACCGCCCTCGCGTTGACTCAGAAGTTCACTATGTCCGACCCTGTCGATTCCCATCCGCTTGCCGACCTCCCCCTGGATCAACTGGTGGCCTGTCACGAATGTGACCTGCTGATGCGCAAGCCTGTGCTCAAGCTGGATGAAAAAGCGCATTGCCTACGCTGCGGCTACGAGCTTTATGCGCACCGCCACAATGTCGTCCAGCGCAGCCTGGCACTGGTGCTCGCTGCCTTGCTGCTCTATATACCCGCCAACTTTCTGCCCATCATGCAGCTCCATCTGTTGGGCCAGAGCTCCAGCGACACGGTCTGGAGTGGCGTGGTGGGGCTGTACAACACCGGGATGGCTGAAGTGGCAGTGGTGGTGTTCCTCTGCAGTATGGCCATCCCCTTGCTCAAGCTGCTGTGCCAGCTGGTGGTGTTGCTGAGTATTCGCCTGAACATCGGCCGCAGTTACGGTCTGTTGCTTTACCGGATTTATCACCATCTACGCGACTGGGGCATGCTCGAGGTGTATTTCATGGGCGTGCTGGTCGCGATGGTCAAGTTGGTCGAACTGGCGGAGTTGAGTCTCGGTCTGGGGCTGGCCTGTTTTATCAGTTTGCTACTGGTGCAGGTGTGGTTGGAGGTGGTGATGTCACCCCACCAGATCTGGAGTGCTTTATCGGGGGAAGACCTGCATGCGTGCGATTGATGCTGGAATTCTGATTTGTGGCGAGTGCCATGAACTGAATCGCCAGGAACCCGAGTGTGACTCGCAAACCTGCAGTCGTTGCGGGGCGATTGTGCATGCGCGGCGGCCGAACAGCCTGGTGCGAACCTGGGCCTTGCTGCTCACCTCGGCAATTCTCTACATCCCGGCCAACGTGCTGCCGATCATGACCGTCAGTACGCTGGGGCAGGGGGCGCCGGACACCATCATGTCCGGTGTCATCACCCTGATTAAATTCGGCATGTTGCCGATTGCTGCCGTGGTGTTCATTGCCAGTATTCTGGTGCCCACCTTCAAGTTGGTGGGTATCGGGCTGCTGCTCTACTCGGTGCAACGCAGGCAACCATTGTCTGCACGGCAGCGGATTCTGATGTACCGCTTTATTGAATTTATCGGACGCTGGTCGATGCTCGACATCTTCGTGATCGCCATTTTGGTGGCGGTGGTGAACTTCGGCAGGATCGCCAGTATCGAAGCCAACCTGGGCGCCGTCGCCTTCGCCAGTGTGGTGATTCTGACGATGCTCGCTGCTGTAACTTTCGATCCCCGACTGATTTGGGATAACACGGAGTCGGATGACGACCATGAGTGATTTGCCTACGGCTAAAACCCGCCCAGCTTCGAACTGGTCGGCCATATGGGTATTGCCTCTGATCGCCCTGGTCATCGGCGGCTGGCTTGGCTGGCAGGCATACCGCGAATCAGGGGTGAACATTCAGGTTCGCTTTGAGAGCGGTGAGGGCATTGTTGCCAACAAAACCGAGGTGGTCTTCAAGGGCATGTCGGTGGGTAAGGTGAAAGAGCTGGTGCTGGATGCCAAAGGCAACAACACTGGTGTTATTGCCACCATTGAAATGAATAAGGAAGCTGAGCCACACCTCAATAGCGGCACACGCTTCTGGCTGGTCAAGCCGAGTGTCACGCTGGCTGGCATCACCGGTCTGGAGACCCTGGTGTCGGGTAATTACATTGCCGTGAGTCCGGGGACGGGAGAGCCAAGCAAACGTTTCAAAGCGTTGGACGAAGCGCCGCCATTGTCTGATAGCGAGCCTGGTCTGCACCTGACTCTCAAGGCAGATCGATTGGGGTCGCTCAACCGCGACAGCCCGGTGTTCTACAAGCAGATCCAGGTCGGTAAGGTGAAAAGCTATCGTCTCGCCGAAGACCAGGGCACGGTGGAGATCAAAGTCTTCATCGAGCCGGCCTACACCAACCTGGTGCGCAAACACACGCGCTTCTGGAACGCCAGTGGTATCAGTATCGATGCCGACCTGTCCGGGGTGAAAGTGCGCAGTGAGTCGCTGGCCAGCATCGTTGCCGGTGGTATTGCCTTTGCTACACCGGAACACCGCAAAGACAGCCCGCCAACCGATCCGAACTTGCCGTTCCGCTTGTTCGAAGACTTCGACGACGCCCAGGCGGGTATCAAGGTCAAGGTCAAGCTGAGCGACTTCGAAGGGCTGCAGGCCGGGCGTACGCCGGTGTTGTATAAAGGCATCCAGGTCGGCTCGCTGAAGACGCTGAAGGTTGATGCGGATCTCACCAGTGCCGTGGCCGAATTGACCCTGGACCCATTGGCTGAAGACTACCTGGTAGACGGAACCCAGTTCTGGGTGGTCAAGCCGTCCATCTCCCTGGCCGGGATCACTGGTCTGGAGGCGCTGGTCAAGGGTAACTACATTGCTATCCGGCCGGGTGATAAAGGTGCCTCTCCTCAGCGTGAGTTCGAAGCCCGGGAGAAAGCACCTCCCCTGGATCTGAAAGCGCCGGGGCTGCACCTGGTACTGTTCAGTGACAACCTCGGTTCGCTGGAAGTTGGCAGCCCGGTGCTCTACCGTCAGGTCAAGGTCGGTACCGTACAGAGCTACCAGTTCTCCAAGAAGAGCAAGCGCCTGCTGATTGGTGTGCACATCGAGAAGGAGTACGCCAACCTGGTCAACGGCTCAACGCGATTCTGGAATGCCAGCGGCATCACCCTCACCGGTGGCTTGTCGGGCGTCCAGATCAAGAGCGAATCGCTACAGAGCCTGATGGCGGGCGGTATCGCTTTCGATACGCCGATACCGAATGTGCCGCTCAAGCGCCGGATTCCGAGTTTCCGCCTGAATGTGGATCAGGAGGCGGCCAATCGCAGTGGCACCACCGTGACCATTCGGGTCGAGCGGGCTGATGGCCTCAAGGTCGGTACGCCGGTTCGCTTCAAGGGCCTGGATGTTGGCAAGGTCGAGCGGGTCGATCTGACCGATGATCTGCAAGCGGTGCTGCTCAAGGCGCGTATTACTGAAGTGCCTGAGCGCATTGCTCGCGAAGGTACGCAATTCTGGGTGGTCAAGCCGGCCCTGGGCATCGTCAAGACGGCGAACCTGGAAACCTTGGTGACGGGTCAGTACCTGGAAGTGCAGCCTGCCTCGAAGAACCTGGGGCCTCAGCGGACCTTCAATGCGCTGCCCCAGGCGCCGGATTTCTCCGCGCGTGAAGCGGGCCTGGCGTTGGTGCTCAGTGCGCCGCGGCGCGGCTCGATCAAGCCAGGCGTGCCGGTAACTTATCGCGAGATTCCGGTGGGTAAAGTAACCGGTTTCGAGTTAGGGCAGACGGCGGACCGCGTGTTGATTCATATCCTTATCGAGCCGCGCTATGCCGCCCTGGTGCGTGGTGGTAGCCGATTCTGGAACAGCAGTGGCTTTGGCTTCGACTTCGGCTTGTTCAAAGGCGCTACGGTGCGCACCGAGTCGCTGGAAACCCTGATCGAGGGCGGTATTGCCTTTGCAACGCCGGATGGCGAGAAGATGGGTAACCCGGCTCGACCGCAGCAGACCTTTGCCTTGTTCGACAAGGCTGAGGACGAATGGCTGCAGTGGGCGCCGAAGATTCAGATCGGTAAGTAACAGGATCCATCGCGGGGCAAGCCCGCTCCCACAGGTACATTAC
>JBOICD010000396.1:0-3716 GCA_050739855.1 Pseudomonas sp. | reverse complement strand
GCGGCTGGCCGATCAATTCGCTGTTGCGGCAATCATAGAGACGGCAACGACCCTGGCCGGAGGTGACGACAAAACCATCGGCCACCGCACCGACGCCGGCGCAGTCGGGCATCGGCGCATCCAGGCGCACTTGGGCGCTATCCAGATCCCAGATGAACAGACGATTGGCCCGTGGCGCGGTCAGGGCGACCAGGCGCAATTCGCTGTGAATGGCCACGCTGGCGGTGTAGTTGGCCATCGACTGCAATTGCTGTTCGGCTACCGGGAAGGCCTGGAAGGCCTGACCGGGCCGCTTGATTGCCAACAGTTCGGCGGTTTCATCACCGCTGCCCATGAACTGTTGCCCGGCGACGATGGTGCCATCGCTGGCAATCGCCAGGTGGCGCACGCTGTTCATCTGCTGCGGCAACACCTCTTTGCTCAGCAGGGTGCCGTCGCGCTGCATCAGCACCAGGCTTGGCTGCATGGCGTCGAGGTTCATTTCGACGCGACTCTCGGCCTCGGTGCGAATGCCGCCATTGGCAACCACCAGGGTTTCGCCATCAGGCATCCACGAGACCTGATGCGGGCCGATGCCGTGAGTGGAAATCTCGCCGCTGTGAATCAGGCGTTCACCGTCAAAGCGGTACACACCGAGTACGCCACGGCCGGGATCGGTGGTGTCGTTCTCGGTGGCGTACAGCCATTCGCCGCTCTTGTGGATCACCGCGTGACCATAGAAGTGCCGGTTCGGCTGCGAGGCGATGGTCTGCAGCAAACGACCATCGCGCAGATCGATCAGGTAGCTTTCAGTACCGGGACGCCGGGCGACGAACAGGGCAAGCGGCTGCTCGGGGTGGTTGATGATGTCGTGGCAACGCTGGGCCACTTCGGTGGCGAACACCTGGGTACCGTCCAGGCGATAGCCGACGGCGTAGTGTTTGCCATCGCCGTCGTCGCGCGCCGAAAGCAGCAGGGGGCCGCTGTCTTTGCCGCGGAACAGGGTCCAGCCGCCCAGGGTCAGGGCGCTGAGCAGGACGCTACCGAGTTTGAGAGCCTGGCGTCGCAACATGATCAGTCACCGTCGTTGGCATTGAAGCCCAGCTGAATGCCCAGCGCCTTGGCCAGCTCGCCTTCGTGCAGGCGGTGGACGACGTTGAGGCTGTCGTAGATGTCGTTGAGCTGCTGGCGTCCGGCTTCGTCATCGAGCAGTTCGCCCAGCGACTTCTGATTGGCGCTCAGCAGCTTGAGCGCATTGGCGTAGGCGGCGTCGATCTTGTCGGCCAGGGCTTTCTGATCTTTGCCCAGCAGGCCGCGCAGGCCCTGATTGTCGACACCGACCCAGACGGTTTGCGCAGCGGTCAGGCTGGCTTCCAGGCTTTTCAGTGAGGAATGGCTACGCCAGGCTTCGGCCTGCAGCGGCTGCGGGATACCTTTGCTCAGACGGCCCATGGGCGCGCCGAGCTTCTTCTTCAGGGTGTCCAGAGCAGTGACCTGGGCCCGCAGCAAATCGGCGATCGCCTCGTGGGAGTCGGCATAGCGCTGGTTAGGGAACTTGGTCAGCTGCGCGAGCATGCCGTCGGTGTTGTTCCAGCCTTTGAGGATGTCTTCGGCCAGGGCTTTCTGGTGCTCGCCGATGGCCACCAGCAATGGGCAATAGCGGGCTTTCTGTTCGGCGCTGGCGACGTCTGGCTTGCTGTCGAAGAGGATGTACTCGTAGGCGGACAGACCGCGCACCACCACACTGGACTTGGCAATGCTCACGGCATCGATCGGCTTGTCGGCGTTGACCAGTTGCTCGACCTGACGGCCGACCAGGTTCTTCTTGTCTGGCCAGAACTGTACCTGCCAGGCGCGGTTGCCTTCAGCCAGCGGGCCGATCAACAGCGGTTGCAGTTCGGCCCAGGCTTTTTGTGCGTGCAGGAAGTCGGCGCGGGCGGTTGCCAGGTCGGCCTTGCCTTCGCAGTAGGCCAGGGCGCTGACGGCCAGCTGGCGGTCGGCTTCGACCCAGCGGCTGTAGGTCGGCAGAATCACCTGCTTGGCGATGGCGGCGGAGGTTACTGCCTGCGGGTCCTGCGGTGAGCAGGCACCGAGGGCGAGGGCGGCAAGGCTGGTGAACAACAGTTTAGGACGGAACATGCCCGGCTCCTCGTTCTTAAAGTGAATTCAGGAACGCCAGCAACGCGGTGCGTTGCTCGGCATTGAAGGTCAAGACGTGCTGCTTGGCCGCTCCGGCTTCGCCACCGTGCCAGAGCACGGCTTCAAGCAGGTTGCGGGCGCGGCCATCGTGAAGAAATCCGGCTTGCGCGCTGACGGTCTGGGTCAGGCCGATGCCCCACAGCGGCGGGGTGCGCCAGTCCTGGCCGCTGGCGGCGAACTCGCTGCGGTTGTCGGCAAGGCCCGGGCCCATGTCGTGCAACAGCAAGTCGCTGTATGGGCGGATCAGCTGGTTGGCCAGCTCCGGCTCGGCAGCGTCGGCGGCCGTGGTGAAACTTGGGGTATGGCAACTCTGGCACCCGGCCTGGTGGAACAGGTTCTTGCCGGCCAGCACCTGGGGCGAGTCGACGTCCTGGCGGATCGGTACCGCCAGGTTGCGGGCGTAGAACAGCACCAGGCGGGCAATGTTGTCGCTGACCTCTTGCTCGCCATTGGCACCGTTGCCATTGGGGGCTTTCAGACAGTCGACTTGTGCCGGGGTGCAGTCGTCCATCGGCCGCAGGCTGCTGGTCAGGCCCATGTCGCCGGAGAACGCATGCACGTTCTGCTGGTTGATGTTCGGCTGCCCGGCCTTCCAGCCGAAACGGCCAAGGACGGTCTTGCCCAGGGCATCGTCCCAGACCTGGTTGGGCCGGCCACGGATGCCGTCGCCGTTGCGATCGTCGGGATCGGCATTGGCCAGAATCGCCGCTTCGGGGATGGCTTCGAGCAGGCCCAGGCCGATCATCGGTGGGGCGACGCGGGCGGAAAAGCGCGTATCGGGGTGCATCGGACCGTAACCGAGCTGGCTGATCTGCAGCGTTGGCTGGCGCAGCTCGACCTGGGTGCCGTCCTTGAAGGTCACCGGCACCGGCGTGTACTCGACACGTACTTTGCCTTCGGGGGTGACGCCGGGCACGGCCATGTCCTGGAACTGACCGCCATAGACCGGCTCGGGCACGACGCCCAGTTGCTCGATGACGTTGGCGTAGTGCGGTTGATCAGGAATCGACAGGCGTACGATCATCGACACGGCATGTTTGGCGCTAGGGCCGGGCGGATGGCCACGGCCATCTTTGATATGGCAGTTCTGGCAGGCGTTGGCGTTGAACAACGGCCCCAGGCCATCACGGGCGGTGGTGGTCGCCGGGGCGATCACCCAAGGATTGCGAAAGAAACTGTTGCCGACACTGAAGTCCAGGCGGCGGCTCGGCGCGAGGTTGGCCGAAGGCATGGAATAGGCGTTCTGGTCGCGCTTGTTCACCGTCGTCTTGCCACCGGCGAAGGCTTCGCCAGGTTCGGCCTGGGTGAAACGCGGGGCGTCGTCACAGGCGACCAGGGTCGTGGCCAGAAGCAAGAGACTGAGACGGAGCAGCAACGAAGACATCAAGAATCCTGAGCTTGAGCAAAAAACCGGCGTGCAAGCTTAGCAGGCTCAGGATCATGGAATAAGAGGGATTTGCGTTTGCTAGATGAAATCTGTTTTTGGGCTGCCAATCGCGGGGCAAGCCCGCTCCCACCGATCTGGCGCCGTCTCGGTG
>JBOICD010000395.1:0-3720 GCA_050739855.1 Pseudomonas sp. | reverse complement strand
GGTCAAAGTCGCGCACCTGGGCGAACGTCGCGGTGGTGAGGATGCCGGCGGGCGGGTCGGCGGCGGTGCTGTATTGCACGTAGACGTTGGCCGCCGGCGTCAGTTCATAGACCAGGCCAACACGTCCGGTGGTGGGTTCGTAGATGCGCTTGAAGTCGCGCGGGTTGTTGGCATCGACAGTGCGGTAGTTGTGGACCTGAAGGTCGATATGGTCGTGGCGCAGGCCGGTCAGCAGCGACAGGCGATCGGTCAGTTGCAGGCGGTTTTCAAGGAACGCGGCCCAGGTGTCGACGGTGTTCTGGCGGTTCTTCTGGTAGCCCGGGAACATGCCGTTGAGGTCGTAGAAATGACCCGGGTCGAAGTTCGCCGGGTCGACGTTGCCGAACCCCTTGCTCCCCCCGGTCACCGAACGCGGATAGTTCATCTGCACGTTGTGGCTGTAGTCGACGCCGCTCGACCACTGGCTGTTCATGCCCAGCAACTGGCCTTGGTGCAGCAATTCGATACGGTTGCCGTTGAGTTCCTGGTCATGGCGCTGCAACAGCGCGTTGGAGCGTTTGACCTGACTGTTGTCGGCGTTGTAGGCGTAGGTCTCGAGGTTGCGGAAGTTTCGCTCGGTGTTGTAGTGGTAGAGGGTATTGCGCAGCGAGGTGTCGTCGTTGAAGCGGTATTCGGTGATCGAGCGCAGCCAGCGCACGCGTTGTTCGTAGCGGCCGTCCTCGACGTTGTAGTTTTCGAAGCGGCGGCTTTCGTCGACCTTCATTTCGCCACCCAACGGGTTGAGGACCGGGCTGCCCCAATACGGGCTGTCGACGCTCTCGTTCTGGTACTCCAGGGCCAGGGTGTGGGACAGCTGGTCGTTGATGTCGGTCAGCAGCGAGAAGGCCACGCTCCAGGCATCGCGTTCTTCACGGTCTACGTAGCCATTGCTGTGGGTATGACTGAAGTCCAGGCGGGCATAGTTGCGGATGCCGTCACCGTCATTGAGGGCATGGTTGAAGCCGAACGAGGTTTCGCTGCTGTCGTAGGAGCCGTACTTGATGCGGCCTTCGTTGAAATTCTCGTCACGGTTGGCCAGCTTGGTGATGTAGTTGATCGAGCCACCGACGGCGCCGGCGCCGAACAGAAAGCTTGAAGGCCCGCCGATGGCTTCGACGCGGTCATAGATCCAGCTGTCCACCGGACGTGCGGCAATCGAGTCGTACTGCACGCTGATGCCGTTGAACAGTTGGGTGATCTGCGCCCCGGAAAAGCCGCGGTAGGCCACCGAACCTGCCGAGCCGGGTGGCGAGGCAGCGGTCATGCCCGGTACGCCGGCGAGCATGTCCTGGGTAGTCTGGGCGCCGCGTTGTTCGATCTGCTGGCGGTTGACGATATTGACTGACGCCGGGGTTTCCCGTGGGGTCAGGCCCAGGCGTGAGCCGGTCTGTGAGGGGGTGTCGAGCAGCACGCCGTCGTCGGCGTCTGCCCGACCATCGATGCGCAGGTCGGGTAGGGTCAGCGGCGCTTCGGCCGAGGCGTTCAAAGACAGTGCGCACAGCAGCGCCGCGCAACCGGAAAAGCGATAGGAGTAGGGCATGGAGCAAACTCTGGAAATTGAGCCAGGGGCCAGCGGCACCTGTCACACAGGTGCGGCAAAAAGGCCGGTTACCGGCAGCCACGCAGGCTGCCGCAGGGATCAAGCCAGAAGAGGGGAGGCGCGAGGGTTGGCAGCGGGCCAGCAATAGCGCGGTGGCGCCTTGCTGCGCAGTTCGCGGTGATAGCGTCGGGTGCGGGCGGCGGCCAGTAGCCAGCCGATGACCAGTGCCAGGCCCAGGCAAACCACGGCTGCGGCGCACACCGGACAGGTTTGCATACTGTCCCAGCCAGAAACCGACTGGTCGCTGAAGTCACTTTTCAGCGTTGGCCCGGCGCTGCCCATGGCCGAACAATAGGCGCCGCCGATACCGTTGAGTTGCAGGCCGACCATCTGCCCGTGGCCGATACCGCAGGCGAACAGATTGAACAGGACGCTGAAGTACAGGGTCCAGGCAATCAGCGGGCGGTTGGCGGGGGAGGTGTTCATGGCCGCGACTTTATCACCGATGTCAGGGGGCTAGAAAGTCGAATCAGGCTTGCCCGCCACCGACACGCAAGGGCGGTGGATTGTACTGGGCAAAGCTCACGTCATCGGTCTGGTCCACGCGCTTTTTCAGGCGCTCATTGAAGGCGCGATTGACCGCGTATTGCCCGCCCGAGGTGGTGCGAAACTGCGCGGTAAGGGTGATGCCGTTGAGGTTCATGCTGTCGACCCCGAACACCTGCAAGGGCCCTTGCAGGCTGTGGCGCAGCATCGGGTCTTCGCTGATCGAGTGGCCGACTTCGCGGATCAGCTTCAAGGCGCTGTCGATGTCGGTCTCATAGCTGAACTGCACCGAGAAAAAGGCATAGGCGAACTGCCTGGACTGGTTGGTGACCGCCTTGATCTGACCGAACGGCACCGAGTGCACGAAGCCTTTGCCGTCGCGCAGGCGCAAGGTACGGATGGTCAGGCTTTCGACGGTGCCGGCGTGGCCGGAGTCGAGCACTACCCAGTCGCCGATGGCGATGGTGTCTTCAATGAGGATGAACAGCCCGGTGATCACATCCTGCACCAGTTGCTGGGAGCCGAAGCCGATCGCCAGGCCAACCACCCCGGCACCGGCCAGCAGCGGAGCCACGTTGATGCCCAGGTTGGCCATGGTGGTGATGGTGCAGATCACCACCAGGATGATTTTGATCGCGTTGCGCAGCATCGGCAGGATGGTCCGCACCCGCGTGCTGGGCTGACGGGCCGCGCGGCGCCCGACCGTGGGCTTGAGCGCTTCCTGGATAGCGGTGTCGATCACTACCCAGAGCAGCCAGGTGACCAGCAGGATCAGGCCGATGCTGCTCAACGAGTCGCTGATGGCGCGGCCCAGGCTGTTGCGCAGGGCGAAGTCGAGCACCGAGAAGCCCCAGATGCGCCCCAGCAGCACGATGAAGGCCACCGCGATGGCGATGCGCAGCAGTGCGCGAGCGAGGTTGCGCAACAGCTCCTTGTAGGGGCGCAGGCGCTGTCTGGCGTCCACTTCTTCTTGGTGTTTGAACATGTGTTGAAACACGGTGCTGAGAAACACCGTGCCGATCAGCAGGATCGAGGTCAGCAACGCCTTTTGCAGAGCACGCTGGCTCTCCTCGCCCGCGCCGATCAAGTGGATGGCCGAGACCAGGATCATCATCAGGATCGGCAGGAACCACAGCGCCGAGAAAATTCTCAGGGTTTCCTGCACGGCACGGTGTTGCAGGCGATCGGGCAAGGCGCGGTTGCGGATCAGGTGAGCTACCGGGCGGCGCAGCCTGACCACCAGCACGGCAAATGCCAGGGTCGCCAGCAAACCGGTCACGGCGGCGACGCTGCTGGTGATGTTGCTACCCAGGTGCCGAGCGATCTGCGGGCTGGTCAGGGCATCGCTCCAGGCGGCGAGAAAGCCGATCAGAAACAACGGCCGTGGCGCTACCCGGCGCATGATCCGGACCGCCGTGCGTTTGTGCCCGGTGTCGAACAGGGTGATCAGGCAGAGGATGATCGAGGTGGAGAAAATACCGCTGCTGGTGGCGTAGGCCAGGCTCATGCCCAGGGCACGACCGGCGGAGAGCACGAGGAAATGACTGACGTAGAGGGTGATGATCAGGCTGGCCAGGGCCGGCAGGGTGTAGACC
>JBOICD010000394.1:0-3723 GCA_050739855.1 Pseudomonas sp. | reverse complement strand
GTTCCAGATGCAGATCTCGGCACTGGACTACAACAGCTTCCTCGGTGTTATCGGCGTTGGCCGTATCGCCCGTGGCCGCGTCAAGCCGAACACCCCGGTTGTCGCTATCGACGTCGACGGCAAGAAGCGCAACGGTCGTATCCTCAAGCTGATGGGTCACCACGGTCTGCACCGCGTTGACGTCGAAGAAGCCCAGGCTGGCGACATCGTCTGCATCAGCGGTTTCGACGAGCTGTTCATCTCCGACACCCTGTGCTCCCCGGACGCAGTCGAAGCGATGAAGCCGCTGACCGTTGACGAGCCAACCGTTTCGATGACCTTCCAGGTCAACGACTCGCCGTTCTGCGGCAAAGAAGGCAAGTTCGTCACCAGCCGTAACATCAAGGAACGTCTGGACAAAGAGCTGCTGTACAACGTGGCACTGCGCGTTGAAGAAGGCGACTCGGCTGACAAGTTCAAGGTTTCCGGCCGTGGTGAGCTGCACCTGTCGGTGCTGATCGAAACCATGCGTCGCGAAGGCTTCGAAATGGGCGTTGGTCGTCCGGAAGTGATCATCCGCGAAATCGACGGCGTCAAGCACGAGCCGTTCGAGAACGTGACCATCGACATCCCTGAAGATTCGCAGGGCAAGGTCATGGAAGAAATGGGTCTGCGTAAAGGCGACCTGACCAACATGGTTCCGGATGGCAAGGGCCGTGTACGTCTGGAATACAACATTCCAGCCCGTGGTCTGATCGGTTTCCGTAACCAGTTCCTGACCCTGACCAACGGTGCAGGCATCCTGACCTCGATCTTCGATCGCTACGCGCCGATGAAGTCCGGTCACATGTCCGGCCGTCAGAACGGTGTACTGGTATCGGTAGAAACCGGTAAGGCACTGACCTACTCGCTGGAAACCCTGCAGGCTCGCGGCAAGCTGTTCGTTGAGCACGGTCAGGAGATCTACAACGGTCAGATCGTTGGTCTGAACAGCCGTGACAACGACCTGGGCGTCAACCCTACCAAGGGCAAGAAGCTCGACAACATGCGTGCTTCGGGTAAAGACGAAACCATCGCTCTGGTTCCACCTGTTCGCTTCACCCTGGAACAGGCTCTGGAATTCATCCAGGACGACGAGCTGTGCGAAGTGACGCCGAAGTCGATCCGTCTGCGTAAGAAGATCCTCGACGAAGGCGAGCGTACCCGCGCTGCCAAGAAAGCCAAGGCTAACTAAGCCCGGCTGAAACGAAAACGCCCCCGGTCGCAAGGCCGGGGGCGTTTTTGTTTGTCTGCAGTAAATGTGGGAGGCAACCAGTGGGAGCGGGCTTGCCCGCGATGGTTTTTTTAGCTACATCGCTTCGCGGGGCAAGCCCGCTCCCACAGCAAGCCCGCTCTCACCCCGGTCAGTTGCCCACGGTGTTTAGCGGCGTGCCGCAGGTTTTGGGATGTAGGCGCAATACCCCGGACGCGGTCCGATCCGCGGGTGGTTACGGCAGGTGTCCGGGCGCTTGTCATAAATGGTGCACAGGCGACTTTTACGATCCAGATAGAGGCAGTCGTCGTTGCTCATCTGCGCCAGGGTGAAGATGCCCGACTTCTGGTTGAAGCGCTGGATGATCCCGTCCTTCTGCAAGCGCTTGGCAATGTTCTTCGGCGGCTCGCCCACCTCGAACTCATCCACCACGCCCATGCGGATCAGGTCTTTGATTTTCACTTCCGTCGGCAAGGTGCAGCAGGTCGAGTTGCAGCCTCCGCACATATGGCTTTGGTACTTCTGCCAGGTTTCCAGGCGGTCGACTTCGGCGGCGGCAATCAGGGTCGGTTTCATCAGGCTCAGGTTTTAGATGTTCTGGTGGGCGCGCGATCATACCGGAGTTGGTCAAAATGTGAACAACCATTTGCCGGTTCCGCCAGCCATGGCCGCTGTTTTTACGCAGAAACTCCCGAACCTGCGCTTTCGCTCTGTGTCGAACGGTCTAGGCTGAGAAATCTCCATCCGCATTCGTCAACCTGGTCGAGGACGTCGCATGTCTCAGGAACCACTCGCTCGTGACGCAGAGGTGGCCGCTTTTCGCACCGCTGTACTGGACAAATTGACCTACGCGGTCGGCAAAGACCCGGAACACGCCTTCGACCATGACTGGTTCGAAGCCATTGCCCTGGCAGCCCGTGATCACATGGTCGATCACTGGATGGACCACACCCGGCAGATTTATCGCAAGAGCCAGAAGCGGGTGTACTACCTGTCGCTGGAATTTCTCATCGGTCGCTTGCTGTACGACAGCTTGAGCAATCTGGGCCTGCTGGAGATCGCCCGAGAGGCCCTCAGTGGCCTTGATGTCGACCTGGAGCGCATTCGTCTGCTGGAACCGGATGCGGCCCTGGGCAATGGTGGTCTCGGGCGTCTGGCGGCCTGTTTCATGGAAAGCATGTCGACCCTGGGTATCGCCGCCCATGGCTACGGCATTCGCTATGAGCACGGCCTGTTCCGCCAGGCGGTGGTCGATGGCTGGCAGCAGGAACAGACCGAGAACTGGCTGGATTTCGGCAACCCCTGGGAGTTCGAGCGGGCCGAGGTGATCTATCCGATCAGTTTCGGTGGCAGCGTCGAAACCGTGCATGACGCCAATGGCCAGCAACGCCAGGTATGGTGGCCGGCCGAGACCGTACGGGCGGTCGCCTATGACACGCCGGTGGTCGGCTGGCGTGGCGCCAGCGTCAACACCTTGCGCCTGTGGCGGGCACGGGCGCTGGAAGAACTGCATCTGGAACGATTCAACGCCGGTGACCACCTGGGCGCCGTGGCCGAGGTGGCCCGCGCCGAAAGCATCTCGCGGGTGCTGTACCCGGCCGACAGCACCGAGGCCGGCCAGGAGCTGCGCCTGCGTCAGGAGTACTTCTTCGTCTGCGCCTCGCTGCAGGACCTGCTGCGCCGTCACCTGAACATGCACGACAGCCTGCTCAACCTACCGCAGCAGGCGGCGATCCAGCTCAACGATACGCACCCTTCGATTGCGGTGGCCGAGCTGATGCGTTTGCTGGTCGATCAGCACGAAGTGCCCTGGGACACGGCCTGGCAGTTGACCGTCGACACCCTGGCGTATACCAACCACACCCTGTTGCCCGAGGCCCTGGAAACCTGGCCGGTCGGCCTGATGGAGCGCATGCTGCCGCGGCACATGCAGATCATCTACCTGATCAACGCCTTTCACATCGACGCCCTGCGGGCCAAGGGCATCCATGATTTCGATGTGCTGCGCGCGGTGTCGCTGATCGAGGAAGACAACGGCAGGCGAGTGCGCATGGGCAACCTGGCGTTTCTCGGCTCGCACAGCGTCAATGGCGTGTCGGCGCTGCACAGCAAGTTGATGCGCAGTACGGTGTTCGCTGAACTGCACAAGCTCTACCCCGAGCGGATCAACAACAAGACCAATGGCATTACCTTCCGTCGCTGGCTGTATCAGGCCAACCCGCAACTGACCGGCATGCTGGTCGAGGCCCTGGGTGACGACGTGCTCGACAACCCGCAAGGGCGCCTGCGCGATCTCGAGCCGTTTGCCGACAAGGCGGCTTTCCGCAAACAGTTCGCCGAGCAACGGCTGCACAGCAAGCAGGCGCTGGCCAGTCTGATCCAGGAACGTCTGGGTATTACCGTCAACCCTGAAGCGATGTTCGATGTGCAGGTCAAGCGTATCCATGAGTACAAGCGTCAGTTGCTCAACCTGCTGCACACCGTGGCCTTGT
>JBOICD010000393.1:0-3725 GCA_050739855.1 Pseudomonas sp. | reverse complement strand
GCCCAGAACGACCTGGCCAAGGTTGCCCTGGAACCGCAGTTCCAGACCGTGTTCAACCAGAACAAGGGCTCGCTGCCAGTGCGTCAGGACATGGACATGAGCCAGTTCGACGCCTGCACGCAGAAGTCGGCGGTGGACTTCAAGGACGCTGAAAAAGGCGATGGCCTGCAGCCGAGCATGGCCCACAACATGGCGACGACCCTGGCGGTACAGGGGGCGATCTTCGATGTGGTGACCAACTTCCTCAATGACCCGAAAGCGGATCCCGCGACGGCGGTCAAACAGCTGAATTCGGCGATCAAGTCGGCCAAGTAAAGCTTTGCTGGCCTCCTCGCGGGGCAAGCCCGCTCCCACGGTAGACACACATCCCCTGTGGGAGCGGGCTTGCCCCGCGATACCCTAACGCGAGATCTACTCATGAGCACTGTTGCCACCCTCAACAAGGCCTCGCCCTTCGACGCCTTGCAACGCTGGCTACCGAAACTGGTACTGGCGCCAAGCATGCTGATTGTCCTGGTGGGCTTTTATGGCTACATCTTCTGGACCTTCATCCTCTCCTTCACCAACTCCAGCTTCATGCCCAGCTACAAGTGGGTGGGCCTGGCGCAATACGCGCGGCTGATGGAAAACGACCGCTGGTGGGTAGCGAGCAAGAACCTGCTGGTGTTCGGTGGCCTGTTCATCGCCATCAGCCTGGTGATCGGCGTGCTGCTGGCGGTACTGCTCGACCAGCGCATTCGCCGCGAAGGGTTTATCCGCACGGTTTACCTGTACCCCATGGCACTGTCGATGATCGTCACCGGTACCGCCTGGAAATGGCTGCTCAATCCGGGCCTGGGTCTGGACAAGATGCTCCGTGACTGGGGCTGGGAAGGCTTTCGTCTGGACTGGCTGGTGGACCCGGACCGCGTTGTCTATTGCCTGGTGATCGCGGCAGTGTGGCAAGCCTCGGGCTTTGTCATGGCGCTGTTCCTGGCGGGGCTGCGCAGCGTCGATCAGTCGATCATCCGCGCCGCGCAGGTCGATGGTGCCAGCCTGCCGAGTATCTACCTGCGCATCGTCCTGCCGAGCCTGCGCCCGGTGTTCTTCAGCGCATTGATGATCCTCGCCCACATCGCCATCAAGAGCTTCGACCTGGTCGCGGCGATGACCGCAGGCGGGCCGGGGTACGCCTCGGACCTGCCGGCAATGTTCATGTACTCCTTCACCTTCAGCCGCGGCCAGATGGGCATGGGCTCGGCCAGTGCGATCCTGATGCTCGGCGCGATCCTGTCGATCCTGGTGCCTTACCTGTATTCGGAACTGAGGAACAAGCGCCATGACTAGAACCCTGGCACCGCGTACTTTCAACTTCAGCCGGATCGCCATCTACGCCACGCTGTTGCTGGCCTGCGCGCTGTACCTGATTCCGCTGATCGTGATGCTGCTGACCAGCTTCAAATCGCCGGATGACATCCGCACCGGCAACCTGCTGAGCTGGCCTGAAGTGATTACCGGTATCGGCTGGATCAAGGCCTGGGACACGGTGGGCGGCTACTTCTGGAACTCGGTGAAGATCACTGTTCCGGCGGTGGTGATCTCGACGTTGCTCGGGGCACTCAACGGCTATGTCTTGTCGATGTGGCGCTTTCGCGGTTCGCAGCTGTTCTTCGGGCTGTTGCTGTTCGGTTGCTTCCTGCCGTTCCAGACCGTGCTGCTGCCAGCTTCCTTTACCCTCGGCAAGCTCGGCCTGGCCAGCACCACCACCGGCCTGGTGCTGGTGCACATCGTCTACGGGCTGGCGTTCACCACGCTGTTCTTTCGCAATTACTACTGCAGCGTGCCGGATGCCCTGGTACGCGCGGCGCGGCTGGACGGGGCGGGGTTCTTCACCATCTTCGGGCGCATCCTGCTGCCGATGTCGGTGCCGATCATCATGGTCTGCCTGATCTGGCAGTTCACCCAGATCTGGAACGACTTTCTCTTCGGTGTGGTGTTCGCCAGTGGCGACGCGCAACCGATCACCGTGGCCCTGAACAACCTGGTCAACACCAGCACCGGGGTCAAGGAATACAACGTCGACATGGCGGCGGCGATGATCGCCGGGTTACCGACCCTGTTGGTCTATGTGCTGGCTGGCAAGTATTTCCTGCGCGGGCTTACGGCCGGCGCGGTCAAGGGGTGAAACAACATGGCAACGCTTGAACTGCGCAACGTCAACAAGACCTACGGCAGCGGTCTGCCGGATACCTTGAAGCATATCGACCTGTCGATCGATTCCGGGGAGTTCCTGATTCTTGTCGGTCCTTCCGGCTGCGGCAAGTCGACTTTGATGAACTGCATTGCCGGCCTCGAACAGATCACCGGCGGGGCGATCCTGGTGGACGATGCCGACATCAGCGGCATGAGCCCCAAGGACCGCGATATCGCCATGGTCTTTCAGTCGTATGCGCTGTACCCGACCATGAACGTGCGCGACAACATCGCCTTCGGCCTGAAGATGCGCAAGATGCCTGCGGCGGCGATCGATGAGGAAGTGGCGCGGGTGGCCAAGCTGCTGCAGATCGAACACTTGCTCACGCGCAAGCCCGGCCAGCTCTCCGGCGGCCAGCAGCAACGTGTGGCCATGGGCCGGGCGTTGGCGCGGCGACCGAAGATCTACCTGTTCGACGAGCCGCTGTCCAATCTCGACGCCAAGCTGCGGGTGGAGATGCGCACCGAGATCAAACTGATGCACCAGCGCCTGAAAACCACCACGGTGTACGTCACCCACGACCAGATCGAAGCCATGACCCTGGGCGACAAGGTGGCGGTGATGAAGGACGGCCTGATCCAGCAGTTCGGCACGCCGCAGCAGATCTACAACGATCCGGCCAATCTGTTTGTTGCCAGCTTCATCGGCTCGCCACCGATGAACTTCATTCCCCTGCGTCTGCAGCGCAAGGACGGGCGTTTGCAGGCCTTGCTCGACAGTGGCCAGGCGCGCTGCGAACTGCCCTTGGGAATCAGTGATGACGGGCTTGAGGAGCGTGAAGTGATCCTTGGCATTCGCCCTGAACAAATCGCCCTGGCCCCGGCCCAGGCCAATGGCCTGCCGAGCATTCGTGCCGAGGTGCAGGTCACTGAGCCGACCGGCCCCGACCTGCTGGTGTTCGTCACCCTCAACCAGACCAAGGTTTGCTGCCGCCTGGCGCCGGATGTGGCGACCCGGGTGGGCGACACCCTGAACCTGCAGTTCGATCCGGCCCGGGTGCTGTTGTTCGATGCCGCCACTGGCGAGCGCCTGGGGGTGAAGGTCACGCCGCAGCACTCCGGCCAGGACAATGTCGCGCAATTCAAAGGTCGTTGAATTCGTTGTAAGTCGTACATGCCCATCAAGAACAATAAAACGAGGAAACAAGGGATGGATCACTTCAAACGCATCAAGCCGCTGGTTCCGCTGAGCCTGCTCGCAGCCCTCGGGGTCAGCTGCGGGGCGCAGGCGGCCGGCGCCTTTGCCCCGGAGTCGAAATGGATGAGCGGCGATTGGGGCGGTACCCGGACCGAGTTGTTGGAGAAGGGCTACGACTTCACCCTGGACTACGTCGGAGAGGTGGCAGGCAACCTCAACGGCGGTTACAACGACGACAAGACTGCGCGCTACAGCGACCAGTTTGCCCTGGGCGCGCATCTGGACCTGGAGAAGATCCTCGGCTGGCACGACACCGAGTTCAAGCTGGCGATCACCGAGCGTAGCGGGCGCAACC
>JBOICD010000392.1:0-3732 GCA_050739855.1 Pseudomonas sp. | reverse complement strand
GATCAGGTCGGCGTAACGCGTGGTTTCGTTGATGTAGAGGTCGATGCTGAGCATGAACTCAAGCCCGTCCAGCGCACGCTCCAACTGCCGGCCGTTGGGCGTGGACAACACCGGGTTGCCGGCCACGGTCACCAGGGCGCGCACCTGCCCTTCCCCTTCGCACAGTATCTCTTCGGCCAGCGCCACCACCGGCAGCTCACCGCCGTACTCCGGCAAACCGGAGACCCGGCTCTGCCATGCGTTGAAATGCCCACCTGCGGTGCTCGCGACCAGATCCACCGCCGGCTGCGTGCACAAGGCACCGCCAACCCGGTCAAGGTTGCCACTGACCAGGTTGATCAGTTGCACCAGCCAATGGCAAAGCGTGCCGAAAGCCTGGGTCGATACCCCCATACGGCCGTAGCACACCGCTTTGTCGGCAGCGGCAAAGTCACGCGCCAATTGCCGGATGACCAGCGCATCGACGCCGCACAGGGGAGCCATCGACTCGGCAGTGAACGGCGCCATGGCCACACGCACTTCGTCCAGGCCATCGACCGGCAATGCCGACGCACGCTCCAGGCCTTCGGCAAACAAGGTGTTGAGCATGGCGCCCAACAGCGCAGCATCTGCTCCAGGCCGGATAAACACATGCTGGTCAGCCATGGCTGCGGTTTCACTGCGCCGCGGATCGACGACTACCAGTTTGCCTCCCCGGGCCTGAATCGCCTTGAGGCGCTTTTCGACGTCCGGCACGGTCATGATGCTGCCGTTGGACGCCAAGGGATTGCCGCCGAGGATCAGCATGAAATCGGTATGGTCGATATCCGGAATCGGCAACAACAGGCCATGGCCATACATCAGGTAGCTGGTCAGGTGGTGCGGCAACTGGTCGACCGAGGTGGCGGAAAATCGATTGCGGGTCTTGAGCAGACCGAGGAAGTAGTTGCTGTGGGTCATCAGGCCGTAGTTGTGCACGCTGGGGTTGCCTTGATAGACCGCCACGGCGTTCTGCCCATGGGCCTGCTGGACGGCCCAGAGCTTTTGCGCGGCCAGCGCGAAGGCTTCGTCCCAGCCGATCGTCTGCCAGCTGTCGCCTACCCGCTTGTGCGGCGCGCGCAGACGGTCAGGATCACTCTGGATGTCTTGCAGGGCCACGGCTTTGGGGCAGATGTGGCCGCGACTGAAGCTGTCCAGGGGATCACCCTTGATCGAACTGATCCGTGGCTCTGCACCAGGCTCCTGAGTGGTTTCAATGGTCAAGCCACAGATGGCTTCACACAGGTGACAGGCACGGTGATGCAAGGTCTTGTTCATGGCCACCTCTTCCGGGTGTCTGGTAATCCGCCTGACTATGGGCCTGAGCAAGTGTGACGACCAGTGAGTTTCGCCGTGTGAATCTACCGGCATCAGGCACAGCGATTCGCGCGGGTGTTTGCCAAGGCGTCAGCGGGCAGTGTAAAACCCTTGTGTAGCAAACAAAAAAAACGGCCCGCCAATGGGTTATGACACTGCCGGCAATACAGACAGTGAACGCCCCACTTGGTATGACGCGACATTTAATTATAGTATTGCGTCTTCCCTTATTTCGTCGCCCCGTGCGGCTTTCGCCGCAGGTCACTTCCGTTGTTTCTGAAAACCGGCATTGTTGATCTGCGGTCTGTTGCAAAAAGGTAGTCAAACATGAGCGCTAGGCACTTTCTCTCCCTGATGGATTTCACACCCGACGAACTGCTCAGTGTGATCCGTCGAGGCACCGAGCTGAAGGACCTGCGTAACCGCGGCGTACTGTTCGAACCCCTGAAAAACCGCGTGCTGGGGATGATCTTCGAGAAATCCTCGACCCGTACCCGGCTGTCGTTCGAAGCCGGCATGATCCAGCTCGGCGGCCAGGCCATCTTCCTGTCCCCGCGTGACACCCAGCTGGGCCGTGGCGAACCGATCGGCGACTGCGCCATCGTCATGTCGCGCATGCTCGATGCGGTGATGATCCGTACCTTTGCCCACAGCACCCTGACCGAATTTGCGGCCAATTCCCGCGTGCCGGTAATCAATGGCCTGTCGGACGACCTGCACCCGTGCCAGCTGCTGGCCGACATGCAGACTTTCCTCGAGCATCGCGGTGCAATCCAGGGCAAGACCGTGGCCTGGATCGGCGACGGCAACAACATGTGCAACAGCTATATAGAAGCGGCGATCCAGTTCGACTTCCAGTTGCGCATCGCCTGCCCGGCCGAATACGAGCCCAACCCGCAGTTCCTGGCCAAGGCCGGTGACCGCGTGCAGATCTTCCGTGAACCCAAGGATGCCGTGCAGGGTGCGCATCTGGTGAGCACCGATGTCTGGACTTCCATGGGTCAGGAAGAGGAAACTGCACGGCGTCTGGCCTTGTTCGCGCCTTACCAGGTAACCCGCGAACTGCTCGACCTGGCAGCCCCCGATGCCCTGTTCATGCACTGCCTGCCCGCCCACCGTGGCGAGGAGATCAGCCTTGACCTGCTCGACGACCCACGCTCGGTCGCCTGGGATCAGGCTGAAAACCGTCTGCATGCACAGAAGGCGCTTCTCGAATTTCTTGTTGAACCGGCCTATCACCACGCATGAGTCAACCTTTACTGCTTAACCTGCGCAACCTCGCCTGCGGCTATGGCGAGCAACGCATCGTCCAGAACCTCAACCTGCACCTCAACGCTGGCGACATCGGTTGCCTGCTGGGCTCGTCGGGGTGCGGCAAGACCACCACCTTGCGCGCCATCGCCGGCTTCGAGCCGGTGCATGAGGGTGAGATCCAGCTGGCGGGCGAGGTCATCTCCAAGGCCGGCTTCACCCTGGCACCGGAGAAACGCAGGATCGGCATGGTGTTCCAGGACTATGCGCTGTTCCCGCACCTGACGGTCGCCGAGAACATCGCATTCGGCATCGGCAAGCACCCGCAGCAGCAACAGGTCGTGGCGGAAATGCTCGAACTGGTCAAGCTTGGCGGGCTCGGCAAACGCTACCCGCACGAGCTTTCCGGCGGCCAGCAACAGCGCGTGGCCCTGGCCCGCGCATTGGCCCCCGAGCCGCAACTACTGTTGCTCGACGAGCCATTCTCCAACCTCGACGTGGAGCTGCGCCGGCGCCTCAGCCATGAGGTCCGCGACATTCTCAAGAGCCGTGGCACCAGTGCCATTCTGGTCACACACGATCAGGAAGAGGCCTTTGCCGTCAGTGATCACGTCGGCGTCTTCAAGGAAGGTCGCCTGGAGCAGTGGGATACCCCCTACAACCTCTATCACGAACCCCTGACGCCCTTCGTCGCCAGCTTTATTGGCCAGGGCTACTTCATTCGTGGCCAGCTGACCAGCCCGGAGTCGGTGCAAACCGAACTGGGCGAACTGCGTGGCAACCGTGCCTATACCTTCACCCCTGGCTGCGCAGTTGATGTGCTGTTGCGTCCAGACGACATCATTCACGCCCCGCACAGCGCCCTCAAGGCACTGATCACCGGCAAGAGTTTCCTCGGTGCCTCGACCCTCTATCGCCTGCAACTGCCGACCGGCAGCCAGCTTGAAGCGATTTTCCCTAGCCATATCGATCATCAGGTCGGGGCCGAGGTAGGTATTGAAGTGGCCGCAGATCACCTGGTGCTGTTTGCCGTACCGGGTAGCGTGGCGGCGCAGTTGCCAGTGCCGGAGAACGGTGTTCGGCGCTATAGCTCGGCGGTCTGATACCGGCCATCGCGGTGTAAGCCCGCTCCCGCAGGGTGGACTC
>JBOICD010000391.1:0-3739 GCA_050739855.1 Pseudomonas sp. | reverse complement strand
GGCCACTGTTGCACCTGTAGCCCCTGTTGTAGAGCCCGCGCCTGTCGAGGCGCCTGCCCCGGCTCATAGCGAAGAAAACAAGGCTGGCTTCTTCGCCCGCCTCAAGCAGGGCTTGTCGAAGACCAGCGCCAGCATCGGCGAGGGCATGGCCAGCCTGTTCTTGGGCAAGAAAGCCATCGACGACGACCTGCTCGACGAAATCGAGACCCGCCTGCTGACCGCCGACGTTGGCGTCGAAGCCACCTCGGTGATTGTCCAGAGCCTGACCCAGAAGGTCGCGCGCAAGCAGCTGGCCGACAGCGATGCTCTGTACAAATCCCTGCAAGGCGAGCTGGCCGACCTGCTCAAGCCGGTCGAACAACCATTGCGCATCCAGTCTCAATCCAAGCCTTTTGTGATCCTGGTGGTTGGCGTCAACGGCGCCGGCAAAACCACGACCATCGGCAAGCTGGCGAAAAAGCTGCAGCTTGAAGGCAAGAAAGTCATGCTCGCTGCCGGCGACACCTTCCGTGCCGCAGCCGTCGAGCAGTTGCAGGTCTGGGGTGAGCGCAACCATATTCCGGTCATTGCCCAGCACACCGGCGCCGACTCCGCTTCGGTGATCTTCGACGCCGTCCAGGCCGCCAAGGCGCGCGGCATCGATGTGCTGATCGCCGATACCGCCGGTCGCCTGCACACCAAAGACAACCTGATGGAAGAGTTGAAAAAGGTCCGTCGGGTGATCGGCAAGCTCGATGCCGACGCGCCGCATGAGGTCCTGCTGGTGCTGGACGCCGGCACCGGACAGAACGCGATCAACCAGGCCAAGCACTTCAACCAGAGCGTTGAACTCACAGGCCTGGCCCTGACCAAGCTCGACGGCACCGCCAAGGGTGGGGTGATCTTCGCCCTGGCCAAGCAGTTCGGTCTGCCGATCCGCTATATTGGCGTGGGCGAAGGTATCGACGATCTGCGCACCTTCGAAGCCGAACCCTTCGTGAAAGCACTGTTTGCCGAGCGGGAGCATCCATGATTCGATTCGAACAGGTCGCCAAGCGCTACCCCAATGGCCATGTAGGCCTGCATGAGTTGAGTTTTCGGGTGCGTCGGGGCGAATTTCTGTTCGTCACCGGCCATTCCGGCGCCGGCAAAAGCACCTTGCTGCGCCTGCTGCTGGCCATGGAGCGACCGACCAGTGGCAAGCTGCTGCTGGCCGGCCAGGACCTGGGGCAGATCAGCAACGCGCAGATTCCGTTCCTGCGTCGGCAGATCGGCGTGGTGTTCCAGAATCACCAACTGCTGTTCGACCGTACCGTGTTCAACAACGTAGCCTTGCCGCTGCAGATCCTTGGCCTGTCCAAGGCCGAGGTAGCCAAGCGCGTCGACTCGGCACTCGAGCGTGTAGCCCTGTCGGACAAGGCCGAGCTGTTTCCCGGCGACCTGTCCACCGGCCAGCAACAACGGGTCGGTATTGCCCGTGCCATCGTGCACCGCCCGGCCTTGCTGTTGGCGGATGAGCCCACCGGTAACCTCGACCCGCGCCTGGCCGCGGAGATCATGGGGGTATTCGAAGACATCAACCGCCTGGGCACCAGTGTGCTGATCGCCAGTCACGACCTGGCACTGATCGCGCGTATGCGCCATCGCATGCTGACCCTGCAGCGCGGCCGCTTGATCGGCGACGGGGAGGCCGGGCAATGAGTGCGACACGCAGTCCAAAGGTTTCCGAACGGGTCGCGCCGAAAGCCGCCGATCCGGCACCTGAAAAGAACAAACGCAACAGCCATGACGACGATGGTCCGGATTTCCGCACCCTGTTGCATGCCTGGCTGGAAAGCCACCGCTCCAGCCTGCTCGACAGCTTGCGGCGCCTGGCCAAGCAGCCGATCGGCAGTTTTTTCACCTGTCTGGTGATGGCCGTGGCCCTGAGCCTGCCCATGGGCCTGTCGTTGCTGCTGAGCAACGTTGAGCGTCTGGGTGGTTCGTGGCAGCGCGCGGCGCAGATTTCCCTGTACCTCAAACTCGACGCCAGCAGCCGTGACGGCGAAGCCCTGCGTGAACAGATCAAGGGCTTGCCGGGTGTGGCTGAGGCGGAGTACGTCAGCCGCGAGAAGGCGCTGGAAGAGTTCCAGCAGCAGTCCGGGCTCGGCGATGCACTGCGTGAACTGCCGGAAAACCCGCTGCCCGGCGTGGTCGTGGTGACCCCGGCGGAAGTTGACAAACCGGCCCTCGAAGCCTTGCGCCAGCGCCTTGCGGAACTGCCCAAGGTGGATGCGGCGCAGCTGGACCTGGTTTGGGTCGAGCGTCTGGCCGCGATCCTCAAACTGGGGGACCGCTTTGTCTTCGGCCTGACGGTTTTGCTGGTCTCGGCGCTGCTTTTGGTAATTGGTAACACAATTCGCCTGCACATCGAGAACCGCCGTACCGAAATCGAAGTGATCAAGCTGGTAGGCGGCACCGACAGCTATGTGCGCCGGCCTTTCCTGTACATGGGCGCCTTGTACGGCCTGGGTGCGGGGGTGTTGGCCTGGGGCGTGCTGGCATTCGGCCTGAACTGGCTGAATGACGCGGTAATCGGGCTTTCCGGGCTATATGGCAGTGATTTCGCCTTGGCCGGAGTTCCGCCTGCCGATGGTCTGTCGCTCTTGCTTGGTGCGGTACTGTTAGGGTATATCGGTGCTTGGATTGCGGTCGCCCGCCACCTGAGCGAGCTTGCACCGCGATAGTGTCTTTTTGCTGCTATTGACTCTTTTTATTTTCAGGGAACTTGTTTCGCGGTTCCCGGTCAATGTTGGCAGTGCCTGCGGGCACGAGTTTAGTGAGTCGGAGGTTTTTTCGTATGACCACTTCGTTGCAACCTGCCTATGCCCTGGTTCCCGGCGCAAACCTGGAAGCCTATGTGCACACGGTCAACAGCATTCCATTGCTGACGCCGGAGCAGGAGCGTGAACTGGCCGAGAGTCTCTACTATGAGCAGAATCTTGAGGCGGCTCGGCAGATGGTGCTCGCCCACCTGCGGTTTGTCGTACATATCGCTCGCAGCTATTCCGGCTACGGGCTGGCCCAGGCTGACCTGATTCAGGAAGGCAATGTTGGCCTGATGAAAGCGGTCAAGCGTTTCAACCCGGAAATGGGTGTGCGCCTGGTGTCCTTTGCCGTGCACTGGATCAAGGCCGAGATTCACGAGTTCATCCTGCGCAACTGGCGCATCGTCAAAGTCGCGACCACCAAGGCCCAGCGCAAGCTGTTCTTCAACCTGCGCAGCCAGAAGAAGCGTCTGGCCTGGCTGAACAACGATGAAGTGCATCGTGTAGCCGAAAGCCTGGGTGTCGAGCCACGTGAAGTGCGCGAGATGGAGAGCCGCCTGACCGGTCAGGACATGGCCTTCGATCCAGCGTCCGAAGCTGACGACGACAGCGCGTTCCAGTCGCCGGCCAACTACCTGGAAGACCATCGCTACGACCCGGCGCTTCAGCTTGAAGATGCCGACTGGAGCGACAACTCCACCAGCAACCTGCACGAAGCGCTGCAGGGCCTGGATGACCGTAGCCGTGACATCCTCTACCAGCGCTGGCTGGCCGAGGAAAAGGCCACGCTTCACGACCTGGCCGAGAAATACAGCGTATCCGCCGAGCGGATTCGTCAGCTGGAGAAGAATGCGATGAACAAGGTGAAAGCCTTGATCGCAATCTGAGCCGCGATACGGCGATAAACAAAAAGCCCCGACGTGTCGGGTAATGCTGTTCACTTAGGTGGGAGC